>CALKCV010000432.1 GCA_938083405.1 uncultured Microcoleaceae cyanobacterium
GTATTGTTGATCTCAAGGCTTTGCTTTCAACCGTTCTTTTTGTCGAAGCATTACTTTGATAGTGGTTCTAGACGAGATTTCTTCCGCCGCCTCTAACCACCACTGCTGGCAAAATAGCTTGCTTTGCGCTAATGTTCCTCAGTCCAAGCCATTTCCCCCACTCTCAAACCGGTTTAATTAATTGAAAGAATTGAACGATATGCCTCATGCTTTCGAGTGAGTTCGATCGCCTCGACAGAAAGCAGCTATCACAGGCAATTGCATCAATCTGCCTTAAGATATTAATAGATTGACTTTGAAGTAGTTATTAATTTTTTTAGGGGAGGTTTGTAATGTTAGAAAAATTACTTTTAGCTGGCGCTGTCACCTTTTCCGTTTATGTTTTCAGTGGCGTACAATTACCTACTAAATTCTGGTTGCCTTTAGCTGTTGGACCTGCTGAAACCTCGACCCAGATCGAAAATGAAGCCCAGCTAACTCGTTCTCATCAAGATAATACAGTTCGAGCAGCTCCCAGGTCGGCCATAGCTAATAATTCTTTTAAGCCCTAGTTGCTCTTTGGCAACTTAATTTTGCAACCATTGCCCTCTGATGTGAACTCCTGCAATTTATCTCCATTGGCAAAATTCACTCTTGCTGCCTAGAAAATCGCAATGCTGCCTTTTTATAATAAAATAATCCCAGAAACTGAAATTGTTTCAGTTAGTCTGTAGTTTGCTTCCGATATTAAGCTAGCGATCGAAATTTCTATAAATGTGCTGAAGATTTTCTTGGTTTTTTTGCTAGGTCTAACTCCTTGGTTAATTTCTTTCTGGTTCATGAAAAAAGCGCAGACCAGAGCAAGACAGCGCCTCCGCTCTGCTTCTAGGTTCGCTTATCGTAGTACCCGAGTATTGGGTAGAGCTACTCCACCAGATATGGAATACATCCCTTGTGTCGGATTTGTCATCGGTGACATAAGTTGTCGTTATAACGCTCGTTCTTGCGAGCTTCGTTGCGCTGTTAATCCCTACGGTCCCTGTAAAGATTGCCCGGAATACGAGGTAATTAATAATTAATAATTAATAATTAACAATTAATAATTCATTATTAACCTTCGATTACCATTATAACAGTCCTGGGAACGAGTTTCATTTTTGTTTGATTTATGCCGGCCTAACTACTGAATATGGAGTTAGGTAACTAATAATCCTCGCTAGAGAAAAACTAACTTTATTTTCAATCTCCGCTCTTATTATTCATTTTTCCTTAAATATTCTAAAGCTAAAAATATAGCAGATATGGTTCCAGCAACGCAAATTTCTCCGTCGATTATGCGTTCCATCACTTGAGAAATAGGAATTAAGATAACCTCAATTTCTTCGGTTATATCCAGTTTTATTTCTTCCTCTTTTTTGAGGACATTTTTTGCTAAAAATAAGTGAATAGAATTAGTGTCTTTAACCGGATTATCATACAAAGTAGCTAGAAGGATATGTTTTTCGCCAACATATCCCGTTTCCTCTGCCAGTTCTCTAGCAGCCGCAGACTCGCTACTCTCTGTTTCTGGGTGAAAACTACCCGCCGGTAGCTCCAATAAAATTTCCCCGACACCATGTCGATATTGCCGCACAAAAACAATTTCTTCTTGGGGCGTAATCGCCAACACTACGGCGATATCAGGTCTAACATTTACAAAAAAATTATCTATAACCGTTCCGTCCGGTAATTCTACTTCATCTCGTCTTACTCGACTCCATTGATGGTCTAAAACCCAATGAGACTGCTTTAATTTCCATTTGGTTAACTCGGTCATAAACTTGAATTATTACGATAAATGGTAGAGAAAAAAAATTTTTCTACTTACGATGAAATAGCTGCTAATTTGCTTAAAGAAATAAAGCCCGGAATAAGAGTAGCTGTCATTGGCAGTCAATCCTTCCACTCTCATATTAGTCGGTCAATTTGCGAAGCTGCGGGTAGAGAATTAGCTAATATCGAAAACTTGGTGTTGTTGACCGGTGGCCTTAGCGGCATCGGGGAAACTTTGGGTCGTAGTTTTTGGATGGCACGGAAAAACCAAGGGCGATCGCCCCTGGTTTACCATATCCTCCCAGAAGGTTCCGAAGCTTGGGATTATGGCCTAACCCTATTTGGAGGCTTTTCCATGAGCGATCGCCGATCGATCCTCGCCAGGATGGCCTCCTTATATTTGCTTATAGAAGGAGGCCCGGGGGCAGAACAAGAAGCCCATCGGGCGATCGCCAATGGCGGGCGAATTATTCCAGTAGGAAGTACCGGAGGATTTGCCGAAAAATTGTACCAAAGCGTCAGATGTCCCCCCAATATCGACCCCAAGATATGGAACCTATTAGGTTCTGTAGAAACCTCAGCGCCAGAAGTAGCAGGGGCCATCGCCGGAGTCGTCAAAATTATTTTCCCCGAAGCCGTCTAAAACAACCACTGAATAACAGCCTTCGGCACCGGCAAAAAGATCGCTGCCAATAATCCCAACAACAATAAACCCATTAAATCCCGCTTATTATCGAGTTCGCTAACATCGTTTAAAGCTGGTTCGTCATTAAGCGGCCACAAAAATAAAAAGATCGCCAAAAATAAAAATTCTTTGCGAACAAAAGACAAGATCAAGAACAAAAAACGGGCAATTTGACCGATACCCATGCTAGTTCTTTGCCCAAACATAGCATGAACTATATGACCGCCACCAAGGGAACCCACAGGTATTAAATGAAAAGCGCTTACCATCAAACCAACATAAGCTGCAGTCGCTACTGGATGTAAATCGATAGCTTTATCCAAAGTCAACTGACTGCCCAGGGCTAATTTACTCAAAAGAGTTAGCAAAAAAGAAAAACTTGGATTTAACGAGTCAATGCTGAAAATTCCCGAACTCTCCGACAAAGGCACAACTGCCGAATTAGCTAAACCCCAAATTAGTAGGGGAACTGTTATTAAAAATCCGACAACGGGGCCTGCCGCGTTAAGATCGAATAAAACTTTTCGATTGGGAATAGGGCTGCGTATCTGAATGTATGCTCCCAAGGTTCCGGGCAAAAATGGTATGGGGATAAACAAGGGTAAAGTAGCCTTGATTTTGTAGAATTGCGCCATCAAATAATGACCCAATTCGCGAACTCCCAGGATGGCAATTAGTGGAATTGCATAAGACAATCCTTCTTGCAATAATTTTGGATTTGATTGCAAGGCAGCTTCGGAAATGCCAGCAATTTCCACGCAACCGACTTTGGTGGTAGTAAATAGAGCAACCAGCAACAAGCCAAAGAGCCAAATCGGGCTGATGGTAGCTCTGCTGGCCAGAGTAGTTTCTATATTCTCCCTGTAAGGATTGGGAACTATAGCAAAAAAGGGTTTACCCTGGAGGCTGTTCTGAAAAACTACTAGGAAGCGATCGCCAAACGTTTCTTCTATTTTCTCTCGAATGGTCTTATAGGCGATTTCTGGCTGAGACCTCAACTGACCGCGACAAATCACCGCTTGGGCTCTAAATTCTAAATTGCGCAAGTGGTAAACCGTCCAGGGAAAACAATTACGCAAATTTGCTTCTTCCGCGCTATCGATCGGACGGACTCTAGATTTTTTTTCTCTTGGCCCCATAGGATTTGGCTCTACTAAGCCTTCTTTGGGGTCGTTGCCCGCCTCTCTGGTGGGGTGCTTATCTTGCCTTTTGCGTCCTTGCTGGACTAAGGAAAAATAAAATAAAGGGCATAATATGAAAGGTACCATTACCAGTGCGGGCGGTATGGGTTCGTTTTGCCCGTAGAGCCCTACCCAGATACCCCAAATTAAAGCTGGTGTCATTATTACCAGCCATAAAATCCAAACGGGGGTTGCGGTCAACTGACTAACGTTCTGTCGTAAAGCCAAATATGTAAATATTCCTAATAGTAGTAGTAATAACCAAAAGACCATAATATTTCTCTCGCTTTCCGTCCTGCTAGCAATTATTAAAATACTGCCTTGACACAACAGCCATCTTTCTCGAAGCCGCCCCGACCAATATGGGAAAATATTTTTGCTTTTTCACCAAACCGGGATACCTTGGGGGGGACTTCTTATTTTATTGTAGATAATCCAGCTAACATTCTGATTGATTGTCCCGCTCTTGATGAAACTTTTTTCGAGTTTTTGCAGGAACGAGGAGGGGTGAAGCGGTTATTCGTTACCCATCGCGGCGGCATTGGTAAAGCTCAAAAAATTCAGCAAGCTCTAGGCTGCGATATTTTGATTCAAGAACAGGAAGCTTATTTGTTGCCGGAATCTAAGGTGGCGACTTTCCAGTATGAATTGGAATTGAGCGATCGCTCTATGGTTTTCTGGACTCCCGGTCATTCTCCCGCTTCCTCTTGTCTTTATTACTCCGGCTATGGTGGGGTTTTGTTTACTGGCCGTCATTTACTGCCGAATTTACAGGGACAACCTCTGCCTTTGCGTACTGCTAAGACTTTTCATTGGCCGCGACAAATTAGAAGCGTTCGTTCTTTAGTTGAGAGATTTTCGCCCCAGACTCTTCGCTATATCTGTCCCGGTGCTAATACTGGGGCCTTGCGAGGAGTTGGTTTTATTGATGATGCTTATCAGAAGTTGAGCGATCTCGATTTAGACCTCTGCTTGCAAACTAAACCCATCCTTTGAAATTAGTAGAAAAATCGGGGCGGCTCTTGACACGAATCTTGAAAAGTGGTATTTAGTTATTTAGAATTGCCCTTAGTTTACAAGCCGGGCTCTAAAGTTGTTAAAATAAGACTTCGTATTAAAAATCCTCAATCTTTTTTACAATCTATGGTAACTGCATTTGCTTATCCCAATGCTCCCGACATCAGTGCTGACGATTATTTAGTGGTTGGTTTAGCCACTTGTTTTGTCAAACAAGAGGGAG
>CALKCV010000433.1 GCA_938083405.1 uncultured Microcoleaceae cyanobacterium
AAAATTCTTAGGGAGCGAAGGGGCTGCTGCAATCCAAGGTTTCCTAGTCTTGTTTGCAAGATAGAAGCGGTTTAAAATGGAGTTGTAGAGATTTGTAAAGTTAAGCTCAAAGAACCGATGTTGCATCCGCAAAGAAAGCGCGAATAAACAAACCAACAATTTTATTTAGACATAAATTCAATGTTCCCAATTCTCATAAGCCAAGAGAAGCCGGATTAAAAGGAATTGGTGGCGCAAATTTTAGCACAGCACTAAAATGCCATTGAGTCCCAAAGCGGCAAAATCGCAAATCCAATAAATTCAATACTTATGACTACTTTTAGAACCGACCTGGCCTCCCCCGCCCAAATCAAAAAATCATCTATTTGTTCTTCCGAGGACTTATCAAACCATCGCCATCCAGCGATCGCAGCTTGCAGCGTAACGATGGCCTTTCAATCGGGAAACCAGCATTTCCACGTTCTCCGAGACATCAACCTAGCAGTAGAGAAAGGCGACGTCCAGCTATTAATGGGACCATCCGGTTCCGGTAAAACCACATTATTATCAATCTTAGCGGGCTTGCTGACGCCGACAGCGGGGAAAGTTTTTTTACTCGGAGAGGAAATAACCAAAATGTCCCGGACCAAATTAGCCAAATTCCGGTTGCACAACATCGGCTTTATCTTCCAGGGATTTAACCTATTCCCCGCCCTAACAGCCATCCAAAACGTAGAAGTAGCGCTAAATATCAAAGGAATAAAAGGCAAAATCGCGAAAAAAGAAGCGATCGCGCTCCTCGAACAGGTAGGATTGGGAGATAAAATCGACCGACACCCGAAGGAATTATCAGGAGGACAGAAACAGCGAGTAGCGATCGCCAGGGCCCTAGCAGGAAGCCCCCAACTGATAATGGCAGACGAGCCCACGGCAGCATTAGACTCCTACAGCGGTCATGCGGTCATCGAATTATTGCGACGGCTAGCCAAAGAAGGAGGTTGTACCGTATTAATGGTAACTCACGACCCCAGAATTATCGACGTCGCCGATCGCATCCTCCACCTCGAAGACGGGATGTTAAGCCAGAACAAAACCGGACTCGATAAAATCATTTAACCTTTTTGTTTGTATTCTTTGTAGTAATCGCTTTAGCGATTTAACCTATCTAAATCGCTAAAGCGATTACTACGAACGGCATCATACTTTTATCGGAGTTCTTCTGAGAGTATCCAAAGGCAGCAGAACCTCGCCATTTACTATCTTCAAATCCAAAGCAAAAATTACCGCCAACACTTCTAAAAAGCTAGCACCTTCGTACTCTTTCTCTTCATAAAAACGAATTTTATCCTCAGAAATTTGCGCCAAATCTCCCAATTCTTTTTCGCTTAATTTAGCTGCCATGCGAGCTTTAATCAAAAGTTGGGGAAGGGCATGAAAATTATCCATGTTTAACGTTAATGGTTGGCGCGGGTTATGAGCTAAAAGCATTTCATATTCTGCAATTTCTTCAAGCAAACCATCCAGATGAACTTGTAAAACATCGCGATTTATTTGCCACCGTTCCCGGTCTTTTGTCTTCCATTCTTCGTCTCTATCTGCAGCGGCGATAGCTCTTTTAAATTTCTTCACCCAATCTTGAGTTACTTGATATTGAAATTCATTTTTTATCATGGTTCCCACCTAATTAAATCTATAGCAACAAGACCTTTTCTGTTTTTGTCTCTATCGCGTTGAAAAAAATCTAAAGACATTATACCATAATTGCCTACTGGCTGTTGCGACGGATAAATTTCGCCTTGATATTTAGATTTTAAAGCAGCGCGATCGAAAAACTTGAGTAAAACCGGCGCGTTAGTTCTGAGATAATTGAAGTCTATATCTTCTTCTATATCCCAACAAGCATCAAAGTCATTAGGTTCAATTTTAGCAGTCACAAAGCTACCATTAATATAAATAACTCGACATCCGGCAGCTTTTAAATGTGTCATTGCTTCCGCCAGTCCGTCGAGCATTAACTGTCTTTTAAATGTTGTTCCAAATTGCTCCTTAAATTCCTCCCAAGTAGTCCAATGAACTCCTGGGGGAAGGTTGCCATTTTCGTCAAACGGTGGTATTGTCATTACTCGTTTTTGAACATCCTACTATAGCTCTGTTGTAATTAATAACAGCTTGTCTTCTAGCTCCAAATTTACGGTTAAATTCATGTTTTAATTAAGTAGTAAGGTGCGCGGTACGCACCCTACAAAAACTAGACAACTGCCGCTGCTTTGAACTCAAAAATCTTCTCTATAATCTCCTCCACAATCCTATCTGGAGTCGAAGCGCCGGAAGTCACCCCCACAATAATTTTCCCCTCCGGCAACCAATCTTCTGCTACTTCCAAATCCCCTCCCAAAGGCTTATGTTCGATGCGATTTCCAGACAAAATCCGTTCCGGGCGATCGATATGAAAAGAAGGAATCCCCTTACTAATAGTCATCTCCTGTAAATGAGTAGTATTAGAAGAATTAAAACCCCCAATAACCAACATCAAATCCAGCTTTTCCTCCATCAAACCCAACATGGCATCCTGACGTTCCTGAGTAGCATCGCAGATAGTATTGAAACTGTGGAAATGCTCGTTAATCTTATCCGGCCCGTACTTTTTCATCATCGTCCTCTCCAGCAACTTGCCAATAGCTTCCGTCTCCGTCTTCAGCATCGTAGTTTGATTGGCAATACCCACATTTTCCAAATCCTTATCCGGGTCAAAACCGGCCGAAATAGCATTCTTAAACTTAGTTAAAAACTCAGTTCTATCGCCTCCATTAAGGATATAATCGCAGACATACTCCGCCTGTTCCAAATTCAGAACCACCAAATACTTACCCGCAAAAGAACTCGTAGCGACAGTTTCCTCGTGGCTGTACTTCCCGTGAATAATCGAAGTAAACTGCTTTTTCTTATGCTTCTCAACCGTATTCCAAACCTTAGAAACCCAAGGGCAAGTCGTATCGACAATCTTACAACACTTATCATTTAAAAGCTGCATTTCCCCAACGCTAGCACCAAAAGCAGGCAAAATCACAACCTCCTCCCTGCCCACCACAGAGAAATCCTTCTCCCCGTCAAGCACTGGAATAAAACCAATATCCATATCCTCCATATCCTGGTTCACTGAAGGATTATGAATAATCTCATTAGTAACCCAAATCTT
>CALKCV010000434.1 GCA_938083405.1 uncultured Microcoleaceae cyanobacterium
GCGGCCCCGCTTTAGTCAGCTATAGAGAGGACTGGTACTCCTTTCTGTAGTAGGACGCAACCGGGGAAGCTAGAAAGAAAAAACACTTATTTACAGGATAAGCCGAACTTATGAAACACAACAACCTTTTGGGTCTTTTAACTGCTGTTGTGCTAGTCCCAGTTCTGGGCATAAATGCATCTACTCGCGCCGAAGAGTTAAAACAGGGAAATCTTCAAAACCCTGAAGTAGTAGCCTCCAGTTGGGGCTACGATGGTATGGCATCTTGGTATGGCGACCCTTTCCACGGCAATCTTACTGCCAGTGGCGAGCGCTATAACCAATACGCTCTGACTGCAGCCCATCGCTCTTTACCCTTTGGCACTTGGGTCCGGGTAACGAACCTCAACAACGGTCGGTCTGTAGTAGTTAGAATCAACGATCGCGGCCCATTTATTCGCGGTCGAGTCATTGACTTATCCACTGCTGCCGCTCAGAACATTGGAATCATTAACAGTGGGGTTGCTCCGGTTAGCGTAGAAGTGTTGCGCTAAGAGTTCCTACCTTTAAGGTTCCTACTCTCTTTGGGGTTTTGTTTAACCCGCGATGATGCTCCGTAGAGACTATTATAGTTCTCTACGGGGTGATTTTTAATGGCTAATAAAAGCGGTTCGGGGAAAATTATTTTTACTTTTAGATTGGGGCCTGGCTTCAGCCATTTTTCGTTATAGTTACTAATTAATAATAGATGCGCCTGTTTACTTCCGTTGCAGCTTTAGGCTGTTATTTTAATTTACTTCAAATTGAGAAAATCGCTGCGGGGGAACCGCCACCAACTATCGGTTTAGTGCCGACTATGGGTTCTTTACATGAAGGCCATTTGAGTTTGATAGAAAGGGCCAGAGCGGAAAATACGATCGCCATCGTCAGTATTTTTGTTAATCCCCTTCAATTTGGACCAAATGAAGATTTTCAAGAGTATCCCCGGCAATTAGAGAGCGATCGCCAGCTTTGCGAAACTGCTGGAGTGGATGTAATTTTTGCTCCCTCCCCCGGAGAAATGGGCATGGGAGCTACCACATCCGACACTAATACCCAATCTTCATTTACTACAGTAGTGCCCCCGGCCTCCATGAAATCTATTATGTGCGCTCTTTCTCGACCGGGCCATTTTGAGGGAGTAGCCACCGTTGTCACCAAATTATTGAGCTTGGTAAGACCGACCTCCGCCTATTTCGGCCAAAAAGACGCCCAGCAATTAGCAATTATCAAAAGATTGGTCGCAGATTTAAACTTACCAGTAGAAATAGTCGGTTGTCCGATAGTGCGGGAACCTTCCGGACTGGCCCTCAGTTCCCGGAATCAATACTTGACTCCAGAACAGAAGGAGCAAGCAGCGGTTTTGTATCGCGCCCTAAGCCGAGGGGAGGAGGTATTTGAGAAAAATCGCTCCTTACCAGATAACGCTTCCGAGATCTTAGAAGCGGTTAAGGCAGAATTGGCCGCTGTCCCGGAAGTGGAAGCCGAATATGTGGAGTTAGTCGATCCCGATAGGTTGCAGCCTTTAGAGAAAGTCGAGAGGGTGGGGCTATTGGCGATCGCCGCTAGAATAGGTTCTTGTCGTCTCATTGACAATATGCTACTAAAGAACCGTCAGCCAATTATTGCCATCGACGGGCCAGCCGGTGCTGGTAAATCTACTGTTACGAAATTAGTGGCGAAAGAGTTGGGGTTGCTTTACCTCGATACTGGGGCCATGTATCGGGCAGTTACCTGGCTGGTACTTCAATCTGGTATTGCTATAGACGACGAACCAGCAATAGCAGATGAGGTAAGTAAATGCCAGATTAGTTTTAGTGGCGGCAGCAATTTTCAAATTACAATTAACGGTCGAGATGTAACCGAGGCCATTAGAACTACTGAAGTAACTAGCCATGTATCGGCTATTGCAGCGATGGGGGCAGTGAGGTATTTTTTGGTGAAAAAGCAACAGGAGTTTGGGAAAACAGGCGGTATTGTGGCCGAAGGACGGGATATTGGCACTCGGGTGTTTCCAGATGCCGAAGTTAAGATTTTTTTAACTGCCTCCGTAAAAGAGCGATCGCGCCGCCGACTCGAACAACTTCAGAAGCAAGGCGAACAAAACATCACTTTAGAACAACTCGAACGGGATATTAGCCAGCGGGATCTAAAAGATAGCACCCGTACAGTTTCGCCCTTGCGCCAAGCTGCCGACGCGATCGTTCTGGAAACTGACGGTCTTAGCATTGCTGAAGTTACACAGAAGATTGTCAAGCTTTATCAAACAATTAACAATTAACAATTAAAAGGTGTGAAGGATAAATTATGCAAAAAACAACTAAATTTACCCGGCAAAAAAGACAATTTTTAGCTGCTTTAGTAGCAGCTAGCGGTAGTTTTATAGTAGGCGTTTTCCTGCCAATGGATATGTGGACAGGTCGGGCAAAATCTGTTAACAAACCTAGTGAAGTTAATGCTGCTATTAATACATCTAATGCTGCTGTCGAAACATCTCAAATCGACAAAAATGTTTTACAAGAAATAGTTAAAATCAAACCAGCAGTTGCCACAAAAGTTAAAGCTTCCGAAAATGCTCTCACTACCTTAGAGCTAAAACGCTTTAACTTTGCGATTCCCCGTCGGTTTCATGGCACAGTAGTCAAAGATTTAAAACTAACAGGAAAAGATAAATACATTGCCTTAACTTTCGATGATGGTCCCTGGCCTAAGACGACAGAGATGATTTTAGACACCCTCAAAGAAAACGACATTAAGGCAACTTTTTTTGTGGTCGGGCAGCACTTAAAAGAGCGTCCAGAACTAGCCCCCAAAATAGTTGATGGCGGTCACGTTCTTGCCAATCATACATGGAATCATCCTACTTATAAAATGGGCAAAGAACGAGTAGAGAGCGAAGTAGGTCGAACTGCGGAACTGATTTACGAACTAACCGGCATGACTACCACTCTATTTCGTCCTCCTGGAGGAGTTTTAAATAATGGTTTGGCAGATTTTGTGAAAAATAGAAAGCACGTTGTCGTGATGTGGTCTGCTGATTCTGTGGACTGGCATTATATGTCGGCGAAAGAGATAACTAATAACGTGGTCAGAAGAGCCACTAACGGTGGTATCGTACTCCTACACGACGGCGGCGGACCGCGAATGCATGTGGTTAAAGCTCTTCCTCAGATTATCGAGCGACTTAGAAAGCAAGGTTATAAATTTGTCACGGTGCCCGAATTGTTAGAAATTAAAGACCGAGAACTTAACAAACAAGAAAAGCAGAAAACGGGTACATCTTAAGTAATTAATAATTAATAATTAATAAT
>CALKCV010000435.1 GCA_938083405.1 uncultured Microcoleaceae cyanobacterium
TAATAATTAATAATTAATAATTAACAATTAAAGAAGCTGTATTTTAACTATAGCAATTTGTGCGGAGGCCCTTGAAAAATCGGGGTCCAGAAACCCGGTTTCTCAAAGAAACCGGGTTTCTAAATTGATTGACAAAGGGAAAAAATCCTGTTAAAACTAAAAGCGAGGTTATCCACAGTGAAAATTGCCTTCAGCTTACTTCTTAGTCTCCCACGGTAGCAGAGACCCCCGGCCCCAGGAATCTCTGGCTCAATTGGCCGATCGCCTATCCGATCGCCTCTATCCCTTGACAAATAACTCCAAGAATGCTAAAGAAGAACCTTCTTTAGTAGGTTGGGGCACTTTAGAACTGGCCCCAACTCCCCTACACCAACAACTCCTTGAATTTGGGCGCTCGCGAAGCGTTGCGGACGCAACATCGCTCCTTACCCTGCCCATCTCGGAAATTCAAGTCATACCTCTATTCCTACTGCCGGGAGTCCACGTCGCGGAAGACATCCCGGCAGAAATAGATATACTTTCTCAAAATCTAAGTTATAGTCCCATCTCTATAAACCTCCGGCCCTATATCGGTTCTCATCCGGGTATGGGCGACCTCCTGGCAGCGAAAATGGCAGTTCGTCCAGGTTATAGTTGGGTTATCATCTCCCACGGCAGTCGCCGTCCCAGGGGCAACGAACCAGTAGAAAAAATAGCGAAATACCTAGAGCATAAGTGCCAAAGGCCGGTTTCTACGGCATATTGGTCGGTCTCTCCGAGTTTGGAGGAGCAAATATTAGCTTTAGTCCGCGAGGGACATGGGCAAATCGGAATTGTGCCATACTTTTTATTTAAGGGAGGGATAACTGAGGCGATCGCTCGTTATGTTGAGCGTTTCGCTACAGAGTATCCAGGGGTTAATTTTTATTTAGCGGAGCCTCTGGGGCCTAGTGTAGAATTGCTAGAATTAATTTTAGGGTGCGCTATAGTTGAAAATATGGTTTTGTAGTAAGGATAATGGTGCTTGAAATTGAACTGGTTCGTAGTAAGGATAATGGTGCTTGAAATTAGACAATGAAAATCGCGCTTTGCGATTACTACGAACTAGATTAGTGCTTGAAATTAGACAATAAAAATCGCGCTTTGCGATTACTACAAAGAGGACAATAATCGTTTATTGATATGGAACTTCAAGCCAAGAAAGGATATCAAACTGGTATAAAGTGGTTGGCTTTTTCTTCGCTGATAACTGCCGTGGGTTTTGGCGGGTATTTTGCTTATAACTACTATCAACAACGACCGGAAGAACCTTTAGAAGTGCGGTTGGTAACGGTAGAAAAAGACACGATAACAATTGACGTTCCCGCAACGGGAAGCGTGAAATTAGGCAACCAACAAGTTATTAAAACTCCTGATGAAGGGGCGGTAGAAAGGGTGTTTGTGGCCGTGGGAGATTCTATCTTTGCAGGGGAGGAATTAATTAGGCTGAGAAACCCTGAGAGAGAAACCAAAATTACCGAATATCAATTAGATACTAGAATCAACGAACTAGACTTAGAAAGCAAGCAGAGGGAGATTGCCAATGCGGAAATAGCAGTGGCAGAAAAAAAAATAGCAGCGGCAGAAAAAGAAGAAAAGATAGAAGAAATTAGGGCGAAGCTAAAGGAACCTCACAAGGAAAAGGAACTGCGAACCCAAGACTTTAAGATTAGAAGGCACGAGCTCGATCTAGAAGAAAATCGCCGGGCAGTAATTAATGCGGAACTTGAATTAGAAGAAGCTAAAGAAGAAATAGAAATAGACAAGAAGGTATTCGAGCTAGGCTTGATTCCCGAAGAACGACTACTAAATAAAGAAAAAGAATTGCGGCAAAAACGCGAGCAGCTACGAAGGGCACAAAAGACGCTGGAAGATAGTATTATTCAATTAGAAGAGTACAAATTAGAATACCAGGATATCCAAAGACAAATCCAAGAAGAAATAGAGGGTATTGAAGAGGAAATAGAGCAAATGAGATTGGAATTGCGGGCGGCAGAGTCGGAATTGCGGGAAGCAGAGTCTCAATTGCAAACAGCAAAAGAAGAGCTTATTAAAAATCAGATAGAATTGGAAAAAGAGGAAATTGCTTACCAAAAATTTCTACAAGAAATCGAGGATAGTACGATTATTTCTCCCATAAACGGTAGGGTGCTAAATATTAAGGTAAAAGCGGGAGATGGCTTGGGAAGAGGAGATGATTTATTAACAGTAGGAAACCCAAATATAGAATTAGTAGAGCTAGCTCTTTCTACTCTTAACGCCGCAAAAGTAGAACGGAATCAACTAGCTTTAGTTACTGTTATCGGACCGGATACCGAACCACTCCGGGGCAGAGTAGAGAATATCTCTTTGCAAGCCGGGGACGGCAGCGATAACAATTCCCGAAGTTCTTCGGGGGTTGCGACGGTGGGGGCAACTGTGAGGTTAGATAATCCTGCGGGTTTGATACCGGGAACTACGGTAAATGTAGAGATTATTCTCGAACAAGCAGAAGACGTGCCAGCATTAGAAATAGATTTAGTAGGAAAGGAGGGCGATCGCGATTTTGTCTGGGTACCAGACTCGGAAGGCAAGGCGCGACAAAAAACTGTTACTTTAGGATTGGATGACGGTATTAAAGTAGAGATAACTTCCGGTTTGACTCTCGGAGATAAGGCGATCGTGCCTCCGCTGGAAGAAGAATTAGAACCGGGAAGGGCGATCGCCATCGTCGAGTCCGAAGAAGAACCGGAAAACTAACCAATTACCCATGACCAATTACCCATTACCCAAACGATGAGTCTTTCACCTTTCGACCTAATCTCCATGACTTCCTCTTCTTTGCGAGGAAATTTATTGCGTTCCTCCCTCACCACTCTGGGAGTGTTTATGGGAGTTTTTGCCGTCACTGCTTCCCTGCAAGTGCGGAGTATCAGCAGCCAGGTTGTTGCCGAAGAGTTGGCAAAAAAAGATGTTCCTCACGTCAGAATATCGCTCTGGGGAGAACAAGAACTCCAGCTAGAGCATGTGGAGTTATTAAAACAACGTTTAATCGGTTGGAGGGCCATAGGAGGTGTTGCTTTTGCTAACTGGGGCGACGACCTTAGATTTCGCGATCGCACCACAGAAGTTAGATTGCAGTCTATTTCTTCAGGCTACTTCGATGCACTCGGCACTGTTGCCATGAAAGGAAATTTGTTTTCCGATACGGAACACGAACAATATCGGTCTGTGGCTATTATCGACGAGTTATTAGAGACCGAATTATTTAAAGCCAAAAATTCCAGAGAAAAAGATATAAATCCTATCGGTCAACGGGTTTATATGCAAGGCAAACCTTACAGAGTTGTAGGGGTTATTAAGTCAAGTTCGGGCTGGGTCAATCAAAATGTGCTGTTAATACCACAATCTACCTATTATGCTTCAACTGCTAGCCGCGACTTAAGCTGGTTGATTATTCGACCCAAAGAAGCTAAAGATTTAGAAAGGCTGGGAAAGCAAGCCGAACAGCTTTTACAAGAACGCTTGCAGCCTCGATTTATTAGGCAGCGCAACAATCTCCAAGACATTCAAGAAAAACAAACAATTTTAGATATGGTATCGAATTCTCTCTTGCTATTAGCCGGCATTTCTCTATTAGTCGGCGGCGTAGGCATTGCCAACATTACCATCGCTTCGGTAACGGAACGTACTAAAGAAATAGGTCTCAGAAGAGCGATCGGCGCTACTTATTATGAAATAGTTTTACAGTTTATTTTGGAAGCAGTATTTTTGAGTTTATTGGGGGGTGTCGCTGCTATTATTACCGTACACGGGTTAACTGTTTTAGTGACAGATAACCTTGAGTTACCTTATCAATTTGAACCCACTACGGCGGTTTTTTCTTTGGGTTCGGCTTTGCTCGTAGGAGTCGGCGCGGGATTTTTCCCCGCTTTACAAGCTAGTAAAATCGATCCGGTTAAAGCTTTACGCTCTTAAGCAATTAATAATTAATAATTAATAATTAACAATTGCTGTTTAGTTGTTTTAAGTAGTCGTGCAAAATAATGTTCGTTCAAAAATTTGTGGATGTCAAGGGGTCTTTCTTAACGGTAATAGAATGTTCGTGGCCCATGGATGCTCAATTGTTAATTGTTAATTATTAATTGTTAATTACTTAGGTTATTCTGTATCATGCACTTACCACCAAATCCTCCTCCAGAAAGAAGTTTTACTAAATTACGTTTTTGCTTTATTTTAATAGCTACTGCCGGAGCGTTTTTGGGACTGTTTGTTAGTTCTAATTCTGCCAGCGTGCGAGTGGATGCTAGCGAGAAAACAGAAAGCGATCGCCAACTTTCTACTCTGTTAAAAGAAAGGGAAAAGTTTCAGCAGCAATTACAACCAAAAAAGGAAGAAATAAAAACCGAACCCTCCCCCAAACCTCCCGAGGAAATTTTCGCCATTATCGAACCAGTTCCATCTTTAAATTTGCAGCAAACTTCGCCGTCGAACTTATTGAAAATAGGAGGCGATCGGACAGACCGTAGGACGGGCATCTTGCCTGTCGAGCCAGATATTCCCCCGGTGGAGCCAGTGGATGAGAAAAGCGATCGTAGGACGGGCATCTTGCCTGTCCATGAAAAAAGCGATCGGATCTTGCCTGTCGAGGGAGATATTGCCCCGGTGGAGCCAGTGGATGAAATAGACCGTAGGACAGGCATCTTGCCTGTCAACGAAAAAGCCCCCATCTTGCCTGTCAATGAAAAAGCCCCGGTAATCGATGAAAATCCCGAAGAACAGGCAACAAAAACAGAAACAAACCTGCTAGAACGTTGGAATCTTCCACCTCGAAACTCCGCAGCAGACTTGCTCGCGAATGGAAGTACCAGCGGCAGAGAAACAAATAAAAATAGAAGCGAAGTCTTAGAAACTCCAGCAGAAAGCGAGCAAAACCCCGGAATAGTCCTCACCCTCAACGACGCTATTTTGCTCGCCTTAGAAAACAACAGAAACTTAAAAAATCAATATCTCAATCGCATCGTTGAAAGAAATAGATTAGAAGTAGCAGAAGACATATTTGCCCCAGACTTTACCCCCGAGGCATCCCTAGAAATTGATGGAGATAACAACAACATTTTACCCTTTCCTAATAGTGGAGGTTTAGACTTATCAGCTAATGTCGATCTCCGACTTCCTAACGGGGCAACAATAACTTTAAATTGGAACACCAACAGTCGCTTAGAAGGCAGCGATCGCGCTTTTAATTCCATAGGTCAAAACCTTGGATTAACCTTGACTCAACCCCTCTTAAGAGGTGCCGGTTCGGAAATAAACAGACTTCCCATCAAACGTGCCAGATTGACAGAAACAAATAACGTTTTACAGCTAAAATCTAGCGTCATAGAAACGGTTACTAACGTCATCACAACTTATCGAAGTTTAGTTGGCTCCCAACAACAACTAGAAATCCAAGAAAATGCCCTCGAAAACGCCAAAAAACGACTGGAAGAAACAGAACTTTTAATCCAACTCGGCAGAAGAGCAAGAGTAGAAGCAGTGACAATCCAGCAGGAAATTTCAGGTGCAGAATTAGCTGTTTTAAGAGCTAGGAACGCTCTGGCAAGTCAAAAGTTAAGTTTAGTACGAATTCTCGATATAGATCGCCAAATTGAAGTTGTCGCAGAAGATTTTACGGAAGTAGAAACTCCTTCTCTAAATATAGAAGAAATCACCCAATTAGCATTATTAAATCAACCCTCATACTTGCAGGAACAAATTGCTATAGAAACAGCAGAACTAGCGCTGTTAGAAGCAGAAGATGCTCTGCGCTGGAACTTAGATTTAAGTGCTGGTTACAACAACGCAATTAATACCATAACTGAAACGACAGGAGATGTTCGAGCCGGTATTAGTTTGAGTCAAGATTTTGGCAATATGAAAGAGAGAAAATTACAGTTAAAGGAAAGTCAAATAGGATTAATTCAAGCTCAAAACAATTTACTAGAAGCGCGGCAAAGTTTAGAAATTGACGTAGTAAATGCGGTGCGGGATGTTACCCTGAGTTTGGAAGAAGTGAAACTAGCTCGCCAAGCTACCGAATTAGCTGAGGAATTGCTAAAGATAGAAGAGGACAAATTAAAATTTGCTGTGGGAAATGTTAGGGCGCAAGATGTGGTTGATGCTCAAGAAAGGGTCGTCAGCGCCCGCAATGCCGAACTGAATGCTAAGATAAACTATCAAAATTCTTTAACCGATTTGTCGCAGATTCTGGGTACTACTTTAGATGACTTGGGAATTGAGTTTAACGATGGTTTGAGCGAGGTTGTTTTTGAAGAAGATTAGCAATATTCATCCAAGCCCAGAAACCCGGTTTTTTTAACAATTCCTTCGCCAAAATAAAAAATACCATTAGTAGGTCGGGCTCCGCTGCCGGAAACCCAACAATAAGCCCCCCCCGTATCATCGGGGGGCCGTAATGGTCTTTTCCTTATGTTGGATTTCGCTCGTTGGTGTTGGGTGGAGGTTCGCCTGCGCGCTACCTACAAAAAAATGCTAAAGTGGTTGGAACGAACCGTGTTTTTTAGCGCTAAAGCGATTAACGATCGAACGGGACTTATGATTCTAACCTAAAAACATCGGCAAAAATATG
>CALKCV010000436.1 GCA_938083405.1 uncultured Microcoleaceae cyanobacterium
AAGAAATTGTCGATTATATCAGTCGAACCGCTCAATTATTTCCGGTGAATAAATTAGCTTTGGTAGCGGCTAATGCGGCTTTAGCAGATTTAGAATATACCCGAGGACGCATCGACAAAATTCTCCGGGATAAAGTGAAGCTGATAAAAGGTTTAGAAGATAATGGTTTTTTAGTTTATCCTTCGGCAACTAATTTTTTGTTAGTAAGAACGGAAAAAGTGGGAGTTAGTTCCGGGGATTTGGTGAAGTTTTTACAGCAGAAAAAAATCTTCGTCGCCGACTTTGGCGGCAAGCAAGGATTGGATAATTATTACTTCCGAACGGCAGTAGGAACGCCAGAAGAAAATGAAGGATTGTTGGCAGGTTTGAAGGAGGCGATCGCTCTTTTGTAGTCTGGGGAATTACAGAAACCAGATTTTTGGAATCAGGTTTATGGAGTGGCAGTATTTTGATATTATTGGAGGCGATCGAATATTGATGGCGCGCGGTGCCCTACTACTGGCTATATTTTATTCAAAGGAAGAACATCGTGGAAGTGGGAATAATCCACATAACGCTGACCGTTGTCGTCCGCAAACATCACGTTGACAAAACGCGCGTCCCAGACAATCTGTTCGATAGAATAGATGTAACGGGTGTGGATATTTTGAGCAACAGTATCGTCCATCCCCGTTAAGGTCACAATAATTAAAGGTTCTAATTCCGCTAAAGCGGACTGGGTCATTCCGTAGAGAGGACTGGTTTCATCTATTATATGCATTACCATCCAGGAAAAATTAAAAACCGGCGTCTCCGATCGCACCAACTTTAAATCGCAAAGTCGTCTAATTTTATGTCCTTCTTTAGTCTCTTCCTGAGATAGCAAAATGCTGACTCTAATCTGAGATTCTAAAATAAAATTATTGCGCTCGTTGGCGACGCGAAACATCAAAGTAGGAACGTCATTAAAAGGGGAAATTATTGCTACTCGGCTGAAAAGAACTCTCGCCGTGGGTAGAGAAAATCGGGCAAAGATTAACCCAGTAATCATCGCCACCCCAATCAAACCGATAAAGACTTCAATAGTAACTAATATATGAGTGTAAAGACTGCTAGGATACATGGCACCATAGCCTATGGTTGCCATTGTTTGCACGCTAAAGGAAAAAGCATCGATAAAAACACCTGGTCGCGCGTTAGCGATGCCATTTTTGTCTAGTAAGTAAGCGAAAGCAAATAGAGTGTTGTTACTAATATAAATTCCAACAATTAATAAGCCTAATTGCCACCAGGCTATGGTCAGCAACCAATGATAAAAATCGCCCCACTGGAAGCGGGGCAATCCTAATAGACGGAAGTCGTTTGGTCCTAGTTGTTTGACAACTCCTTTAAGTTTGGGCTGTTTTCTTTTTCTTTTTTTGAGCATACAATTAATTGGGAATGTGAAATGGATAATTGGGAATCCTTAAATGCTACTTTTCCCCTCAACCACCCATTTGTTACATTCGCTACAAAATCCGTTGCCAACCAACTTTTTTCTCCTACCCAAAAACCAATTATTAATTATTAATTATTAATTGTTAATTATTTCAAACGAGTTGCAAAATTTTTCTCTCTGGTAGGGGATATAGCTCTTGCCTTCAAAATAGCGGCGGCTAAAAAAGCATAAGAAAGGGCGCCTACTATTACTAACATCACGACGCTTAATACTCCCGCCGCATTCCATAAAGCATGAATAAAAGCAGAAGTGAAATAACCAATTCCTAAAATAAAACAACTATTTCTACCTCTTAGGGCGCTCAAACCAATAAAATATCCAAAATAACCGCTATAGGCCATGTGCCCGCAAACCATACCTAAAACTCGGGGAATTAATAATTGCAATCCTTGAAGTTGAGCTACATTTTCCCCAGCTTGAATGCTGGCATTATGAACTACAATAGGAACGTATTGACCCAAGGTTTCTAATAAGGTAAATCCTACCGCCGAAGCTGTTGCTAATAAAATCGCGTCTAATGGTTCTACAACTCCTATTTTTTGCTGCCAGCGATAAGGCAATAACCTGCCTAAAAACAAGGCTGCAAATACGGGTAAAGCTTTGAGTAGTTCTTCCATTAATCCCGCGCCGAAAAACATTCTGACGAGTAAGGTTAAAAAACCTACTTCGTCTTGTTCTACTAAAACGTTCCCCGGCAAAAGATGGCGAAATATTAAGATAAAAAGATTGAGGATGGGGCTTGATAATATTATTACTGTAAAAAATCCCGAACCTAGCAGAACCCACCAAGGTTTGTGTTTGCCGCACAGTCGATAAATAAAATAATAGGCGGCAACGCTAATATAAACTGCGGTGAGGAAGTTAAAAGCTTGCGCATCTCCTATGGTCAGAAACATCAGGACGACACAAACTATGGTAAAGATTGCGGGGTAAAGATAGGCTTTGCCTGCTAATTGCCGTCCGGTGGAGATTATTGGAAATAGTTGGGTTAGGGTTAAAGAATCTTTTTCGGAATTGGCTAGAGGTCGAGTTCCTAAATTGCTAGGATTTATTGGCAGGGATGGTGGATAATTGGGTTTGTCGTTTAATTCTTCGATGACAAATTCGGGTCCGTTTTGTCCTAGAGCTATGCGATCGCCTTCTTTTAATCTCTCCCATCCTTGCAATTTTTGCCCGTTTAAATAAGTCCCATTAGCACTATTTAGATCTTCAATAACCCAGCTAGCACTTTTGCTATTTCTTATTCTCCTTTCGCGCCGGATAGCTGCATGGCGTCGAGATACCATCCCATATAATTTGGAATCGATAACAACTTGGTTTTTGGAATCTCTTCCGAGTACGATCTCTTTAGTATCTAATAGCAGCCGTTCGAGAAGCCCCTCTTCAGCTATTCCATTTTTAGATAGCTGTCGCAAAAATGCCATTTTTTGTTAATTGGTAATTGGAAGTTAATTGTTAATTGTTAACTGCCAACTGGCAACTAACAACTAACAATTAACCATTTTATTGATTTGCCCTAGCTACCTTCACTGCGGCATAAAAAAGTGCCGCCGCGGCAGGTATGCTAAGAGACAAAATTATGCTGGTCGCTAATACACCAAGATCCGGTTGTCCCGAAGATAGCTCGAATACAGAGCCTACAGCGGCGATCGCTGCTATACAACACCCTGCCAACAATAAGTTACTTAACGGAGTTCCTACCATATTTCTTATTAACCAGACCTAAATTTGGCTTTAATCTTATATTATTTCTTGCTTTTTTTAGCTTCAACTGACGACTTGCAGCAACTTCCTACCAGAAAAGAAGGAAGGTAGAATTTTGCAGAGTCAGAGCGATCGAGCGGTTTTTTTGCCATAAGCCATAAGTCATAAGTCATAAGTCATAAGCCCTAAGCCACAGACTTGACTGATGATGGAGAAAACTTATGCTTAACTAACTCCTCGGTCAGGGCCAGTTTATTTTCTACCCTATCCACAAAGAGGACTCCAGTCAAATGATCCATTTCGTGCTGAATTACCCTGGCCAAAATATCGTCAGCTCGCAGGGTTTGAGGACGGCCAGTTTCATCTTTATAAGCGACTTCGATCGCCTCTGGACGTTTTACCTCTAAAAACACCTCGGGAATGCTCAAGCATCCTTCTTTATAAACGCACAATTCTTTGCCGTACTTCTTAATTTTCGGATTGATCAATACCAGAGGCTTATTTGCAGAATTATCTGGCTCGCAGTCTATGACTATTACCTGCTTCTGGACTGCCACTTGAGGGGCGGCTAAACCGATGCCATCGGAACTATACATGGTCTGGAGCATTTGGCGTACCAGTTCTTTGATTTCTCGGTCCACTTTAGAAACCCTTTTGGCGGACTGGCGCAGAACTCGATCGCCCAGACGGTGTATTTCTAAAGGCGGATTTTTTAACTTTTCCTTTTCAACCAAAATTTTAGAACTCATATTCTTCTCGCAAATGGGCTAAATTTAAAATAGTGTTTTCTTTACTTATCTTAATAGAATTTCCTTTTACCTTTGGATTTTAGATTTTAGATTTTAGAAATAACGGCCTTCTCAGATTAATCAAATCCAAATATTAAAACTACCCCAATTACTATGAGCAAGGAATCAAATTCTTCCGAAGCCAATCAAGCACGATCGAGCAGTCAAGAAAATTCCAACGGTGCGAGTGCGACCCTCCTCGAAGACTCTAGCGATGTCAAATCAGTACCAAATATTGTCAGCGGCAAAGCTCAACAGAGCGACAGCCCTACTTTAGTCGATACCCAAAAAGCAGCACAGCAACAACCTGGACCCGATAGCCGAGGAGCATCTTTGCTGACTTTGGGCGCGGTGGCTGTGATGATTTTGGGGTTGGCCATCGATAATGTTTGGCTTGGTTACGTCAGCGCGATCGCTGCAATGGCCACGGCTATCCGCATGATGTGGCCGAGTTGGGGGAAAGTCTGGACTACCCTCATCCCCCCAGTTTGGCGCAGCCTGGTAATTGCCTGCTTTGGCCTCATCGCCGGTATGGTGGGTTTGCTGATGCTGAGTGGGGCTAATGCTCAACCGGGTACTCGCAATATTAAAATTAACTGGGAGGCGATCGGCGCTCTTGGGGAGATAATCGGCGCTTTGGGTCAAATCCTGATAGCGGTTATCGCTGTCTATGTCGCCTGGCGGCAGTACGTTATATCGAAGGATTTGACGATTCAACAAAACCGCATTACCCAACAGCAAACTATCGATGCTTACTTCCAGGGTGTCTCGGATCTGGCAATGGACGAACAGGGATTCCTCGAAGACTGGCCCCAGGAGAGAGCGATCGCTGAAGGACGGACGGCTGCGATTATTAGAAGTGTGGATGCGGAAGGTAAAGCGAAGATTCTGAGATTTCTCTCCCAGTCGAGGTTAGTCTCTCCCATCAAGCGCGATCGGCAATTAGGTCGCCCCATCCTCGACGGTAACGGCGGTTATGCGGAAGACCGCGAACACGGCATCCGCGTTATCGATCTAGGAGTGATGCTCGCCGGCGCTAATCTGGAAAATATGGATCTGCGCTGGACTGACTTGAGCGATGCTAATCTCGTTAGAGCTAATCTAAGCGGTTCCGATTTAGTCAAAGCTAATCTCTCCCGTACTATCCTATACGAAGCTAACCTCAGCGGTGCGGATATGAAGGGCACTAGATTATTTTATGGTACGGCGGAAGAGGCTTCCCCGCGCAGTCGCACTAAAATGGGCAATTACGACACTGGCGCTTGCACTGGTGCGGTTTTAGAAAATGCTAACTTTATTAATGTGAAGCGTTTGTCGGAGGAACAGCGTTATTACTGTTGCTCTTGGTGCGGCGAAAAGAGCAGAAATACTATTCCTGGAGGTTGCGAAGGGATTCCTAATAAATTAGGACGTTAATTAACAATTAACAATTAACAATTAACAATTAACAATTGTTAGTTAATTTTTTACCTTCCCCATTCTCCATGAAATATTCTTTAGTAATTCCTATTTATAACGAAGAAAATACGCTGCCTGAATTGTATCGACGTCTTTGGGGAGTTATGGATGTTATGGATGGGGAAGCGGAGGTAATTTTAGTTAACGATGGTAGCGGCGATCGCTCTCTTCAATTAATAAGAGAGTTCCACCAAAAAGACTCCCGCATTTGTTACTTGAGTTTTGCCCGCAATTTCGGACATCAAACTGCGGTTACTGCGGGTTTGAATTTCGCTCGCGGCGAGGTGGTAATTGTCTTAGATGGAGATTTACAAGACCCACCAGAATTAATTCCCGATTTAATCGCCAAATGGCGAGAGGGTTATCAAGTTGTTTACGCCCAAAGAACCCAAAGACGACAAGAAAGCTGGTTAAAACGCTCGACTGCTTTTGTCTTTTATCGCCTGCTGCGACGTCTTGCTAACGTAGATATTCCGTCGGATACGGGGGATTTTTGTTTGATGGATCGCTGCGTGGTAGATATTCTTAATAAAATGCCGGAACGCGATCGCTATATTCGCGGTCTTCGCGCTTGGATCGGTTTCGAGCAAACTGCGATTAAATTTCAACGAGACCCCCGTTTTGCCGGGGAGGTTAAATATACTTTTGCTAAGTCTTTTGCTTTGGCGATCGATGGTTTGGTTTCTTTTTCTAAGGTGCCTTTGCGTCTGGCGACTTATGTGGGGTTGTTTGCGGCTTGCGTTTCGATTTTGATGGCTGTTTTGGTTTTTTATTGGCGGATTTTTTATCCCAATTCTCCTTTGACTGGGATGGCGATTATTATTATGGCTGTTTTCTTTTTGGGCGCGGTTCAATTGGTTAGTATTGGCATTTTGGGGGAATATATCGGACGCATTTATGAGGAGGTGAAGGGACGGCCTCTTTACACTTTGGCAGAAGTTGTGGGGTTTGGAGAAAAGAGGGAATAGGGAGGGGTTGCATCTCGGCAATTAAGAAACCTGGTTTTTGCAAAAAACCGGGTTTTTTGGTTATAAAAAATTGATGCTAAGGTCGAGTTATTATTTTCTTAATTGATTGAATTGATAGCCAAATAACAGCTAACGGTCCTAAAGCATAAGTAGTAAGATCGAACTGCGAACCTATAGAATTTAAGCAACTTTCTAAATTAGATGGAACATCAACAAGCCCCATGCCTTGACTCAGGGTATTTCCTAAATAAGGAATTGTTTTTAAGCTAGGGATGGAAATTAAGTAAATAAATTTAAAACTCTGTAATGTCGCTAGCGTGGCTAGAATAAAATTAAGCACTTGTGGCAGGCTAGGATATTTTCCTTGCTTGCGATAAAATAACCATAAAAAAATGACGGTAGTTATCAAAACTACAATTACTATCATAAAACCAGTATCTTAGTTAAGAGTAATAATTAAAAAGTGGCGAATTTTACCGAGCTACTTCAACAGGTTTCGATAGCTTAAGCATTAGTATCACCCGTGGGATCGCTTTCTTGTTCTGGCTTAGGTAATGTTTTCTTAACATTAAGAAATATGTATGCTGGTGTTACTACCAATGCTGCAACTGTAGCAGCAGTTGGACCTAAAATAGGACTCAATAATGCAGCCGCACCGACTATTCCTGCTGTTCCAACCAGAGAGCTTTCTACTATGTCACTTATTGAACTCTCGCGAGACATTTTAGCTTTGTATATTTGACTTTGGAGATCGAGTATTTTTTCAACATCTTGATATGTTATATTGTCTATTTCTTTTATCTGCTCTGTTTCTTTTTGAAAAGACTCTAGTAAGCGATCGATTTGTTTTTGTGATGTAATTTGTGAAGAAATTTTGCTGACTCGATTTTGTTCCATTTTTCTGCTTTGTTATTAAAAGGATTTTTTGCTTTTTCTAATTATAATCTTTCAATCCATTTTTGTCAACCCTAGAATTACCTCTGCTAACCAAGGAGCGATGTTGCATCCGCAACGCTGCACGAACGCACCCACTGAGTCTTAAAAAACCTGGTTTTTGCAAAAAACCAGGTTTCTGGAGTACGATAAATATTGCCAAGACTCGGCGAAACTCAACAAAATCGTTGGGTTTCCGGCAGCTACACCCAACCTACAAGAAATTGGCGAAGGTATTGTTTTAAGAAACCCGGTTTTTGGAGTACAATTTATCCGTTACTCATTACCCAAAAACAAATATGTTTCGACTTTATCAGATGACCCCTTCGGGCAATTGCTATAAAATTCGTTTGCTTTTGACACAGCTAGAAATCCCTTTTGAAAAAATAGAAATCGATATCCTCAAAAAGGAAAGTCGCACTGCGGAATTTTTACGCAAAAACCCTAACGGACGGGTTCCACTTTTAGAAACTGCGGACGGTGAATTCTTGTCGGAGTCAAATGCAATTATGTTTTATCTAGCTCAAGGAAGCGAGTTTTTTCCTAACGATAAATGGCAGCAAGCTAAGGTGATGCAATGGTTGTTTTTCGAGCAATACAGCCACGAACCTTATATCGCTACTTCTCGTTATTGGATTAGTATTTTAGGAAAGGCTGACGAATATCGAGAAGCAATTAATCAAAAAAAAGAACCGGGTTATGCAGCCT
>CALKCV010000437.1 GCA_938083405.1 uncultured Microcoleaceae cyanobacterium
ACTTGAACGAATTGGCGGCTGATGGATAATCCCAAACCGGTTCCTTCTTGAGCTTGTTTGCCGCTTTCGGTTTGGGAGAAGGCTTCAAATAGTTTAGAGAGATCGGATGGAGCGATGCCCGGACCGGTGTCTTCTACTTCAAAGGCAATCTTGGAGGAACTAATCCTTTGAATTCTGACCCAGATGCTGCCAGTAGAGGTAAACTTGAGAGCGTTATTAATCAAGTTAATCAGGATTTGGCGGAGTTTTACTTCGTCGGTACGAATGTAGCGGGGCAGATTTGCTCCTGGTTCTAACAACAGTTGCAAGCCTTTATCTGCGGCTTTGAGTAGGAACATGTCGTGAATGTCATCCAGGAGGCGATGGAGGTCGAAGTTTTGTTCGTTGAGAGTGACGCGCCCGGCTTCGATTTCCCTGAGGTCGAGGACGTTGTTAATTAAAGTCAGCAAGTGTTCCCCGCTGCGGTTGATGATGCCGACGCTTTCAGTATGTTCCGTAGGCAGAGTTTGAGAGCGAGTCATAATTTGAGCGAAACCCAGG
Source organism: uncultured Microcoleaceae cyanobacterium (assembly GCA_938083405.1). Taxonomy (GTDB): domain Bacteria; phylum Cyanobacteriota; class Cyanobacteriia; order Cyanobacteriales; family Microcoleaceae; genus CALKCV01. Next base: position 541 of record CALKCV010000437.1, read on the forward strand.
ATGGCGTTGAGGGGAGAGCGCAACTCGTGGCTCATGTTGGCGATGAAGGCGCTTTTGGCTTGGTTGGCGACTTCGGCTTTTTCTTTGGCGACCTCTAGTTCTGCAGTGCGTTCTGCCACCCGCTGTTCTAGGGTGTCAAAAGAGGACTTTAACTGTTTGGCCATACTATTGAATGCCTGGGCAAGTTCCCCCAGCTCGTCATTGCGATTAATTGAGACGGTTCGATCCCATTGTCCGGTGGCAATATCTCCTGCGGCCAAGTTCAGTTTCCACAGGGGTCGGGTCACCCAACGGGCAGTGAAAATGCCGGCAGCGCAAGCGATCGCTAAGGCTAGAAGACACAGCAGAAAAGTGGTGCGTCGTTGGGCATGGATCTCTGCCATAAAGTCCGACTCCGGTACGGCGATGAAAATCAGCCAGTCCAAACCTCGCTGGTCGAGTAAGGGAAGCACTCGGGCAAATTGTTTTTCTCCATCTAATACAAAGCTAAAGTTGCGAACTTCTTCGATTTGCTGAAAATTGGGAATCCGAACTCTAGCTTGCTGGAGTGCCGTGCGAATCAGCGCAGAGGAACTTTCGGCTGCTTGGGGTAAAATAGCGTCATCGTTTTTCGATGTTGATGAAGATTCTGCCAGGGAGCTAGCGAGCAATTCCCCGGTGCGTTGGATAATGAAAATTTCACCGGACTGACGGATTTTCAGGCTGCCCAACAGTTGGTTGAATTCTTCAAAGAGCAGGATATCCGCAGCGAGAACGCCCAAAATATCCCCTCGCTCGTCATAGATCGGTAATACTGCTGTACTCAGAGGTGTTTTCGTGACTGCATCAATGTAGATCTCGCTCCAGATGGCTTTCCCCGCTTCAATTGCTGCGGCGTACCAGGGACGAATTGTGGCATCGTAGGGACCAAAGTTCTCAACAACAGTTGAGGGATTTCCCGAGGCATCGACGCTATAGTTTAGCTGGTCGTTTTTGACAAAATCTTGGGTCAACTGAAAGTAGAACCGCTCGGCCCCACTCGATTGTTGAACCGAAACCAGGCCGCCCTCTGGGTTCCCCATCAGGATGTAAACGATATTCTCAAATTCTTGAATCTGCCGAAAGAAGTGTTTGGCTATCAGTGCTTGGTTGTCGGTGGGTAAGAGACCCAATTCAATGAGGTTGGCATTGAGCCGATTGATTCGGTGTGGTGTCTCCAACTTGGTTCGGAGGTTGTCTTGGATGCGATAAGCGACTTCCCCCATTAATTGATTGGCCAGTTCTTCAATTGCTTTTTGTCCGCTGCGGATCGACAGCCAACCAGTCAAACCGACGGCGGCGGAAATTTGCAGCAGAAAGGGAATGATGAGGACGAAAAATAACGACGAGCGTTTTTTACTCGGGCGAGGGGGAAGGGAAGTGGCATTTAGGTTATGACGGTCGCTCTGTTTCATTTTCATTGACAATGTATCCTCATTCCTTAACTGTTATTATTTCTCTTGTTCAAATGGTGCAATATCGGGTTCGCGTAACTAACTTTTGAAGCTAACCCAAAGTTTGCTGCTTTTTGGAACCTTGTTAGCAGTCAGTTGGAACGTTGGCAGAAAAAATCTATGTTAATTGTTAATTGGTAATGGAAGAGCGATCGCGAATTCCGTTCCCCGTCCCACGGAGGAAGTACAACTTAAAGTACCGCCGTGTTTTTCAACCACAATTTGATAGGCGATCGCCATGCCCAACCCGGTACCTTTACCGACAGCTTTAGTAGTAAACCCTTGCTCGAAGATCCGCTCTTTCACGGCTTCTGGCATTCCCGTACCGTTATCGGCAATTATAATAAAAGCGCGCTCGCCCTCCAGAGAAGTTTTAATAGAAATCCGATTGGGATGGGCTTTAATCTCCTCCAAACGGCGTCCGGCGTTGCCTTCATCCATTGCATCGATGGCGTTAGCCAATAAATTCATAAACACCTGATTTAACTGTCCGGGATAGCAGTTAACTGGTGGCAGTTCCTCATAGTTTCTCTCAATTTTTATCTCTGGTCGTTCTTTGTTGGCTTTGAGGCGATGTTTGAGAATCAACAAGGTACTTTCAATGCCGTCTTGAAGTTGGAATGCTACTTTATGTTCTTTATCCGTTCGCGAAAAGGTGCGCAAAGAAGTGCTGATATGAGCGAGGCGTTCGGTTCCTTCTTGCATCGCCGAAATCATCTCCAGCAAATCGTCGCGGATAAATTCCAGCTCCATCCTTTCGATTTCTGCTTCGATTTCTGCATCGCGCGTCGGCATTTTTCGCTGATAGAGTTCGATAAGTCCGAACAATTCCTGAACGTAATCCAAAGTTGGTTCTAAATTGCCGGCGATGAAACCGACGGGGTTGTTGATTTCGTGAGCCACTCCGGCAACCAGATTGCCCAATGCCGACATTTTCTCGCTTTGTATTAATTGCAGTTGCGCTTGCTGTAGGTTAGATAAAGCTTGTTGGGACTTTTCGTAAAGGCGGGCATTTTCTATCGAAATTGCGGCCTGGGAACACAGGAGGTTGAGAACTTCCAGGCGATCGCGAGTAAATGCCCCCGCCACTCGATTGTTTTCTAAATAAAGAATGCCTATAAGTTGACCGCGAGCGATTAAAGGCAAGCATAAAATCGATTTAGGCTGGTGCTTCTGGATGTAAGGCTCTCCTGCAAAGGCTGTTTCATTGCAGGCATTGTCTAACACTAAGGCTTCGAGGCTGCGCTTGACCTTGTTGATAATACTCATTGGCACGGCATTGCTCTCTTCCACTCGAACCGGCTCTACCTGCGGAGCGTCCTCGCCCCTGACGAGGGCCCTTAGCATTAAGACTTCTTCTTGAAAGAGCATCAAGGCTACGGTTTCGGCCCCGGCATTTTCCCGGGCAACCTGCATCAAGTTGGCGATCGCCCCCTCCAAAGAGATATCCTCGCTGAGGGTGCGCGATGCTTTCATCAGCGTTGCTAAATCTAGCAGTTGTCCGGTTCCGGTCGTAGTTTTGGAGAGAGTGCCCGTCGTCATTGCTGCGATGGTTGCACTGGGGGTTAGGCGCAGCAGTTGCCTTTCGAGAATGGGAGCGAGCAATTGAGGGTAGCGTTTTTCTAAGTCTTCTACTTTAGCTTTAGCGGACCAGCGGGAGTAGCAATAGTAGGCGTCTTGCATATAACCTGCCGCCACTTTTTCTTTGCCCCAGTCGAGGTAGAATTTGGCTGCGAGTTCGTTAGCGAGGGCTTCTTCTCGGAGGTATTCGTTTTCTTTCGCTCCTGCTATAGCGCGATCGTAGAGTTCGATCGCTTCATGTCGATTCCCCAATACCCGCATCTTTTCTGCCTCTACTAAATCGTATTTATGCTGACAATTCATCGGTCCGACCTCTGCCCAAAAACTTAACCTATCTTGGTTTTGCCTTAATTCAGACAATATTTCTTCTCGCTCTTCCTCCGTCGCGTCGGAATACAGGGCCAGTTTCGTTAAAGAATTATAAACAGAATAAAAAGGCAAAGTCGGAATGCCTGCTAAAACCGATAAATACTTCTTACCTTCTGCATCCAAACGCGCCGCTTCCTGGTATGCTCCGAATAGATACGCTAGAATTATTTTGCTAAAATAAAAATAACCCAAACTTACATAATCGTTCTTCTGAAGTTGAAGCGGCACGCTTTCTTCTTCGCTATACAGTTCTCCTTCTAGCTTCCAGGGTTCGGGGACTTTTTGTTGCAAGTTTGTAATCCCTTGCCAAAAAATCTTCAAAATAGTTAAAGACGATTGCTGTTGAATTTCTTCTACCTTCAATCCATAAACTTCCATCTCTTGAGTTAGTTCTTTAAGATTCTTACCGGGCAGATATGAAAAATAACAGTAACTTACCGCACCCGTACCCGCAAATTCAAAATCCCCCGTCTCTAACCCTTTAAGATAAACTTCTTTTAAATTATTTACAGTACCGACTAATTTCTCTTTCCAATGTTTGATGCCAACATTAACAATATAAAGAGTCTTTGCTTCTATACTTTTAGCGTTTAACTCAGACAAAACCGATAGGGCAAGCTGTCCGAATTCATAACCCCTGTCGATTTCTTGTTTGACGCATTTCATCATACCGAAATTGGCATAAGCAAAAGCCGATACAGAAGCGTTACCGTTTTCTAGAGAAAGAAGAACTTGCGTCGTTACTGTAAGCCAACAAAGATTTGGATTGGTAAAATAAGTAATCGCAAATAAGCTCGATAAAATTTCGACCGTTGCTAAGATATTAGGATCGGTCATTCGGGGAAGATTAATTAAATCGGCGATCGCCCTTTCCCCCAAGCAAGCATCGATTTTGAGCGTAACACGAGCTAAATCTTTTTCTGTGGGTTCTTCGGGTAAATTTACCCCTAAAGATTTAAGCGCGTCCAACCCAACTTTTACGCCTTCTAATAATTGGTATTGGGCGACATATGCTTGAATTTTTACTTGATAAATCTTGATAGTTTCGACGAAGGATCTGGCCTTTTGGGCGTAGATTTGTGCTAGGTTTTCCATAGTCGGAAAATCGCCGTTAAGGTAGGCTAATTCTACGGATTCCAGGTAAAGTTCGCAAGCGAGTTGATAACAATTTTCCCAACCTTGCGAACCGAGAAGATCGATACCGATCTTCGCATAATTCCAGGCTGGTTCGTAAGCTGCGGAATTTTTGGCTTTGCGACTGGCCATGAGGTTGTAGCGAGCGATGTCCTCTCTCTCTTTGGGAGCGCTTACCAGTTCGACTCCTGCATTAAATTGAGAAACCAGACTGAAGATTTTAGCTTCTATTTCGCTTGGTTGGGTATGGCGTGCTAGCAAGCGACCGATTTTCAGATGAGTTTGCTGCCGATCCTTCCTCAGAATTAAGGAATAAGCCGCCTGTTGGACGCGATCGTGCAGAAACTTATAGCCGACGGATGCTTTTTCCTCCCGGTTAGCTCCTAGAAAAAACTTGTAAGTTTCGTCCAAGGGCAAAACGAATCCTTCTTGCAGCGCCCCCCAAAGAGTAGCTGCGGCTTCGACTTGGGACTTTTCGCTGACAATGGCCAAAGTCCCGAGGTCGAAGCGATCGCCGATACAAGCAGCCAGTTTCAACAACTCCCTAGTTTCATCTGGTAGCTTGTGCAGCCTAGTTGCCATAAACACCACCACATCGTCGCAGAGGGCTAACGAGCGCACTCCGGTCATGTCGCATTCCCAGTAACCCACATCGGTATTATACTCAATCCATCCATCCTCGTGCAATCCGTTGAGAAACTGAGTGGCAAAAAAGGGATTTCCCTTAGTTTTTTGATAAACCAACTCTGTCAAAGGCAAAGCTAACTCTAATTCGCAACTGAGAGTATCCGCCACCAAGCGATTGAGTTCCTTTTGGCTCAAAGGTTCTAGAGTTATAGTATTGAGAGTCGCTCCCTCGGAGGCAATCTCATCGAGAGTCAGCATCAACGGATGGGCCGGAAACACTTCGTTATCGCGATAAGCACCCAATAACAATAGATAACCTGTTTCCGAATCCCCCATCAGCACTTCCATCAACTTCAGCGATGCCAAATCCGCCCACTGGAGGTCGTCAACGAAGATGACTAGAGGATGCTCGGCGGTGGTAAAAACTCGAATAAATTGTTGAAATAATCGGTTAAAACGATTCTGCGCCGCACTACCGGACAATTCTGGCGCGGGAGGTTGTTTGCCGATAATGCGCTCTAACTCCGGGATTACTTCAATAATAACCTGGGCATTTTCCCCCAAGGCATCGAGTATTCTTGTTTTCCACCTCTGCAATTGAGAGTCGCTCTCTCCTAGCAACTGCCCCATTAAATCCCGCAACGCTATAACTAAGGCGCTCAAAGGAATATTGCGTTGGAATTGGTCGAATTTCCCCTTGATGAAATAACCTCGCGCTCTGACTATGGGTTTGTGAACTTCGCTGATTACTGCGGTTTTGCCGATGCCGGAGAAACCTGCTACTAGCATCATTTCTGTTTTACCGTCCGCTACGCGAACGAAGGCATCCAGCAAGGCTCGTACTTCTGTTTCTCGTCCGTAGAGTTTTTCGGGTATATTGAAGCGGTCTGACAAGTCTCGCTCTCCCAGTTCAAAGGGTTCTATCGAACCCGTTTCCTGCCACATTGAGAGGCATTTTTCCAGGTCGAATTTTAACCCCAAAGCGCTCTGATAGCGGTCTTCGGCATTCTTCGCCATCAGTTTCAAGACAATATCCGACAGCATCGCCGGAATTGCTTCTCCCCTGTTGGCTAACGGTGGCGGTTCTTTAGATAGATGAAAATGTACTAACTCCATCGAGTCGTCGCTTACAAAGGGCAACTCTCCTGCTAGCAGTTCGTATAAAGTTACTCCTAACCCATAGAAATCGCTGCGATAGTCGATACCTCGATTCATCCGTCCCGTTTGTTCGGGAGAAATATAAGCCAAGGTTCCTTCTAGTTGGTTGGGGTTTTGGATTTCCCCGGCTTCTCTCGGCAGCAGAGAAGCTATGCTAAAATCTATTAGCTTAACTTCTTTACTTTCTCGATTTATCAGTATATTTGCGGGCTTTATATCTTTATGAATAACTCGATTTTGATAGAGCTTATGTAAAATTTCTGCTAGTTGAATGGCTATTTTTAAAGCAGTTTCTAAATCAATTTGCTCCTTTTTTGCCCTTACTTTATCCAAAGAAATTCCACCGCTATCTTCCATTACTAAGGCATAACCGTTGCGATAAGCTTCTAAACTTAAGGACTTAACAATGCCTGGCAAGTCGAGATTTTTACTAATGGCATATTGGTTGCGAAACTGCAGCAATTCGCTAAAGGTGGGATATTCCTCGCTCATCAGTTTGATGACTACTTTTTGGTTATCGCAAAGGCGAATGCCTCGATATACTAGGGTACGCGGTCCTTCGTAAATTTTTTCATTTATTTGATAGCCGGGCAGTTCCATTTTCTTTATATCTTGGGTTTAAGCTTATCATTATATCATAGTTGGAGGGAGATTGATGTTAAGTGGCGATCTACATTGCAGCAAGACGGGAGGCCCGTGCATCTCATATTTGCCAATTTATCCAGTTTGTAGCTATAAAGACGTAGTAGCTTTTCGTAGCAATCGTTTTGACGCTAGAATGCTACATAGCGATCGCTTAATAAAAATTACCAAAGTTTTCTCATTTTATATAAAGAAGAAAAAAGGTAGTGGGAAAAGGGGAATGCGAGACGGAGCCACGACGAACATAGCTCCTACTTATTTTAGGGGAAGGGCGATACAAAATTCCGTCCCGAGTCCCACTTCTGAAGTAAAGGTGATTTCACCTCCATGTTTTTCTTCCACAATTTGCCGGGAAATAGACAAACCAAAACCAGTTCCTTTTCCTACTGCTTTGGTAGTAAATAAATGCTCGAAGATTTTCTCTTTCACCTGTTCTGGCATTCCCGGTCCGTTGTCGCTTATTTTAATAATAGCTTCCTGTTTCTTTTCGGCAATAACTGTAGTAATAGTAATGCGATTGGGATGGGCTTGAATTTCTTCATAAGTTTTCCCTTTGTTGGCTTCATCCATTGCATCGATCGCGTTAGCCAATAAATTCATAAACACCTGATTTAATTGTCCTGGATAACATTTTAGTTCGGGTAAATTTCCATAATTTTTAATAACCTCTATTTCCGGTCTGTTGGCCTTAGCTTTGAGTCGGTGTTTGAGTATTAAAAGAGTGCTGTCTATTCCCCAGTGAATGTTGCCAAAAACGGCCACAGCAGTATCGGTCCGAGAAAAGGTTCTCATGGACTTGCTAATTTGAGCGATGCGCTCGGTTCCTTGTTTCATGGACTTAATGCTTTCTGGCAAGTCTTCGAGCAGATAATCCAATTCTATTTCCTCGATTTTTGCCTCGATTATTTCTCCTGGGTGGGAGAAAGTTTGTCGATAGAGATTTAACAGGTCGATGATGTCTCGAATATACTCCGAAGCCGGTTCTAAATTGCTAGCAATAAAACCAACGGGATTATTAATTTCGTGAGCTATTCCTGCAGTCAATTCGCCAATAGTTGCCATTTTTTCGTTCTGTACCAGTTGCTCTTGTGCGAGCTGTAGCTCTCGCAGAGACTCTTCTAGCTGTTGGGCGTAATCTTGAGAGCGTTCGTAGAGTCGGGCATTTTCAATGGAGATGGCAGCTTGAGAGCTAAGAACTTTCAGCAATTCTAGGCGATCGCTCGTAAACGCCGCGCTGGCGAAGCGATTTTCTAAATACAGGATGCCCGATGGCTTGCCTCGGTTAATCAGAGGCATACAAACCAGGCTCTTGGGTTGGTGCTGCATGAGGTAGGAGTCGGCGGCAAATCTGGTTTCTGTGGCGACATCGTTAACAACGAGAGTTTTCCCTTCGTGCCAGACAGTCAGAACGATCGCCAGGGGCAGTTCGCCAGAAGACTCTAGGGGAAGCGATCGCCCTACGGAACTTATCTCGATATTTTGGGTTCCCTCTTCGGGATAATTGCCCATGGCTTCTATAACTAAACTATCTGCCTCGGGTAATAATAAAACTCCCTTGGAAGCACCGGCATTTTGCATCAGGGTTTCCATCAATTTTGAGAGCAATTCTTCGAGGTCGAGAACTTGAGAAATGACTTGATTGGTTTTAATCGCAGTTGACCAATCTAAAAGTGCCGAGATCTTGCCGTAGGCAGTCTGAGAGCTAGAAACGGTTGCAGCGAGGGTGGTTTGAGCGGCGATGGGAGTTATTTCGGGAGCGATAATCTTAGCTAGCAGTTGGGGGTAGCGCTGTTCTAAGTCTTTTAATTTCGCGATCGCTCCCCAGTCGGCGTAAGCGTAATAGGCATCCACCAGATAAGTGCGGGCGATTTTTTCCTTACCCCAGTCAAGATAAAATTTGGCGGCGAGTTCGTTTGCCAAGGCTTCTTCCTGGGTGCAACCGTTTTCTTTGGCGGATTCTATGGCGCGATCGTAATATTCGATCGCTTCTAATTTTTCCTCTAAAACCCGATGGTATTCTGCCCGTACCAAATCGTATTGATGCTGGTAAGTAGTAGGCGCGTGTCGGGCAAAACTCAGAAGCGCTTCTCCATCGGCAGTCACTTTTGCTAAAGTAGCAGATCGTTCTTTCGGGTTTTGTTCTGGGTATAGCTGGAGGCGCGCTAGAGAAGCGTAGAAATTAAAAATTGCTACTATAAAATCTCCCGCAACGGTATCGATCTGCTCGTATGCCAGATTTGCATTTGTTACTGCTTGCGGAAAATCTCCAAACCAGTAATAGACCAGAACAGCATTTAAGTGACAGTGAAACAATCCGTGAAAGTCGCTTGTTTCTTGAAAAAAAGCTTCTAGCAGAGATAGTTTGGCTCCAAATTCCCAAAGAAAGCGATCGCTTGTATTAGAATCAGCTAATAGCTCTATGGTTATTT
>CALKCV010000438.1 GCA_938083405.1 uncultured Microcoleaceae cyanobacterium
ACTCCCCCCTTAAAAAGGGGGGCAGGGGGGGATAGTTAGACTGGTTATAAATCGAAAAATCCTATATCACGGATTAAATATCAAGTCAAATCTGCCCCTCTTAAATTAGCACCAGCCAACTTAGCCCCCGTTAAATTAGTATGTTGTAATTTAGCATTACTTAAATTAGCTTTGCGCAGGTCTGCCAACTCTAAATTAGCCTCGCTCAAATTAGCCTCGCTCAAATTAGCCTCCCTTAAATCCGCCCCCCTCAAATCCGCTCCAGTTAGGTCTATACCCGACAAATTACCCCCAATTAACTTACCATCTTTAAAAGCTTTAGTTACTAAATCCAAACCTTCTTTTCCATATTTCAACGCCTCAGAAACAGCAGCAAATCTAGTCTCATCCCGTGGAGAATCCAAGCGCATTTTCACTCCTTCGATACCTCCTAAAACAGCAGAATTTAAAGGTAGTTGAGAATTGCCCCCTAAAATAGCATCAAATTCTCTTGGTTGTTGGTTATTTTGTATCATTTTATCGCCTTAATTTTTTTGAGTAATTCTTGTTGTTTTAGACAGAGTTTTCTGCTCAAAACAATACCAGAGCAAGTAACAGGGCCCGCCGTGCAATTTTGATTGGAGGGCGGTCCAATTAGGCCATCCTTGAGCCAAAAATGGCTGGATGGCTCCAGAATAGGCGATCGCTCGCCAGTTATTAACAGTTTTTCAGCTTTCTCCCCCTAAAAACCGGGTTTTTTAGCAATTAACCAGAGAAGCTCGCAAAAGCGCAGTTTTTAATAAAAACCGGATTGATTAATTTCTCTAGGAGGCGATCGCTACGAGTCGAAATTTAACGCTCTGACGGTCATTCTTCCATAGAGAGCGATCGCCACTTCTTTAACAGTTTGATTTTCCTGAGATAGCTCCTCCTTCAGTTCGGACAAAATCGCCTCCCCCACCATTTCAGGGTCCAAACAACCCGCTCCAGTCCCCAGTAAAGGAAAAGCGATCGTTTCCAAATTATACTTGCGCGCCCCAGCCATGCAGTTGCGAACCACCTGCTTAATTACCTCGGGCGAACTTCGGGAAGATTTATTAGACCAATCGATAACTGCTGGATGAAATACTGCCTGCGCCCTCAGCTTACCTGCAGTAGTTACGGCAACCTGCCCCAAACTGATAGGACCAATTTTTCTAACTAGGTTGTAAATTTCTTCTCCACCAACGCTTCTAACTCTCTCGGAAATAGAACCGTTCATTCTTAACCTCGTGTCGTTAGAAGTAACGATAACATCAACCACGAGATTTGTAATGTCGCCGCGATAAATTCTGATTAATTTATTGCTAACCAACATCTCCCCCAAAAACTTGTCTTCTTCAAATGTGCTGGTAATAATACGTCGAATAAAAGCCCCCGGGTTAGATGCGATCGCCGCTTTAACCTTCGGTTCGCTTCGTCTTTCTTCGAGCAAATCGATGGCCCTTTGCCGCACTTGCGGGGAGTTATCTTTTAGAGCAGCGATCGCTAATTCCAACCCCGCATCCCCATACTTCATCGCATCCCCAACTGCGGCGATCCGAATTAATTCGTCGGGGGCGGCAAAACGCTGTTTCACAGATTCAATGCCTCCCAAGACAGCGGCATTTTTAGCCATGTTTTGGTTTCCCAAGACGGCATCGTATTCTCTGGGTCGGTGTGATTTTTTGGTCATCGGTCTGTTTTTTCCTCAGATGGATTTTTTTGACAGACGCTCTCGCATTTCTGGGGTAATATTTAAGTAGGTAGGCAAAAATATTTACATAAAATTATTTCTTATTTCCCCGTAGAACAGGCGTCCCGCCTGTTCCAGATGTCCAATTAATTTTGCACTGGTACTTATGAGATACCAGAGAGCTTTAGTTGAATAAGCTTTGCCCGCTTTTAGGTTAAAGCGATCGCTTCACGTTTATTCCGGCAAAAAGCGATCGCGCCCGATATGAACTTGCCACTCTACCACCCGGGCCGAGGAGGCCAACAGACCGTCTCGAACCCGGGGGCTGCTGTTTACAATTTCCCAAGCTTCCTCCAGACTTTCCGCTTTAAGAACCCAGACTCCCGTGCCATCGTGAGGGAAAAACGGACCGCAGCAGAGCAGAGTGCCTTTTTCGTTTTGTTCTTGGAACCAAGCCACTTGGTCGCGATCGTGTTCTGGATGCTCTTTTTTGTATTCGTAATATTCTGGAACTGTTTCTACGATAACAGCAAATAATTTAGCCATGACTATCTCTCTTTCAACAACAAAATGTAAATCAGCGTTTGCCCTACGAAGGCTTATTCTCCTAAATTACCCCAGATTTTACTTCCCGTCAAGAGCCGCGACAGAAGTCAATTGATGCCGATATACCTTGCCGCAACCTTTCTGTGCCCCAGATATGCATTGACATCAAAAAGGATCGAGTCTATAATCTCAGAACGCGATCGCCCGAAAGTCAGCACAAACAACAAGAAGTAAACTATGACAAAACCAAATAATACTATTAACGATAACGATCCGTTCGACCTAAACCGCTTTCTCAAGGCCCAAGAAAGAATCTATAACACAGCGATCGCAGAACTAAAAAGCGGTCGCAAGCGAAGCCACTGGATGTGGTATATATTCCCGCAAATAGACGGTTTGGCAAAAAGCACGACCTCAAAACGCTATGCCATCAAAAGCACAGAAGAAGCGAGAGAATATCTCAAGCATCCCGTCTTGGGAGGGAGACTAACCGAATGTGCCGAAGCGGTAGTTGCCGTCGAAGGGCGATCTATTTCTGAAATCTTCGCTTATCCAGACGACCTGAAACTCAAATCTTCCATGACCCTGTTTGCTTCTTTGGCAGAAACTCCCAGCGCATCCCAGCGCATCCTCGATAAATATTTCCACGCAGAGCCAGACGCTAAAACCCTCCATTTATTAGAAGAGCTAGAAAAATAGCGATCTGTGCGGAGTTGGCGACAACTTGCCGAGGGCGAGTTATCCCGGAGGTTGCCGCTCTGGGTGCATCATTAATTAAGAAACCCGGTTTTTATTAAAAACCGGGTTTCTGGGCTCATTGCAACAATTGACTAATTGCTGTTGGGTTGCGCTGCGCTCCACCCAACCTACAATT
>CALKCV010000439.1 GCA_938083405.1 uncultured Microcoleaceae cyanobacterium
AGAAAAAAAACGAAAAAAAGCAGATTCCTTTTACGAAGAATAAACCATTCCTAATTCCTAATTCCTAATTCCCAAAATGTCCCCAGAGCAATATCTCAAAGAAGGCGATCGCCAAAAACAAACGGGCAACTTCGATGGTGCGGTTGCCAGCTATGAAAAAGCTTTAAGCAGACAACCGGAAGATGTCATAGTTTTAGATAAAATAGCCGAAATTTATTACATCCAGGGGAAACTAGCGGAGGCGATCGCCCTCTGCCACCAAGCGGTGCGAAATCAACCCTATTTTGCCCGCGCCTACAAGACTCTGGGGAATGCGCTACAAGCACAAAACAAGCTCCAGGAAGCAACCCGAGCTTATTCGGTGGCAGTACAGATAGACCCCAATTTTGTAGAAGCCCAGGTGAACCTTGGCAGTATGTTTTACAAACAGGGTTTAATAGATGACGCAATGGTCATGTACAGAAAAGCGATCGCTCTCAAACCGGACCTGGCTCCCGCTTACTGGAATTTAAGCAAGTTATTAGAACAACAAGGCCGACTTGAGGAAGCTTACGCATTCGAGCAAAAGGCTCACGAGCTTCAACCGGAGTTAAAAAATATGGCTAGCAAAACGCCCCAAGACAGTCCGTTTCCCAAGTGGGATGCTGAGTAATTAATAATTAATAATTAATAATTAATAATTAACAATTAACAATTTCGGTATCGCGATCTATTGTAAGTCTGTTGTAGAATAAAGCCAGTCATCGTATAGAGCCGGAGGGAGGCATCGACCATGAGTTCAAAAGAGCGGAAAGAGGAACAAACACATCCTCAATACAAACGCGATCGCTCCATTGTAGAGAAGTTATTAAGCGAGGAAAAAGAAACAGAGCGCGGTTTGGCAGAATTAGCGCGGTTAAAAATTCGCTATCGAGGCTTTCCTGGGGCGAGAGATATTCAGGACGATTTAGAGAAAATGATGGATAAATGGGAATTAACCGAGGAAAGTCTATATCAAAAAACGCGCAAAATCCATGCCAAAGGCAAAATATTCAGAGAAAAAAGCAACGAACAAGACGACTGGTTCTAGATGTAGGGTGCGCACCGCGCACCAGACTCACGCCTCCCGTTGCCCACCGCACACCTCTCTGGGGAATTGAATCTCAATGCTGGTCGCGGTGCGCACTACTACTACTACACTCAATGCTGGTGCGCGGTGCGCACCCTACGAACTCGCGCTCGAACTATCTCTTAGAGAATATCGTGGATATCCAAAGGATTATCCGGCATTTGAGAATTCGCCTCTTCGAGCTTTTCGCGAGAAGACATCACGCAAACGGCAGCCCGATCGCTACCCGCCTCAAACGCATCCAAAACAACCTGCTTAACCTCCGATACCGTCGCTTTCATCGCTCGTTCGTAACGTTCGTTGCGCACCTCGGGACTTTGTCCGGTGAGATAGCGACTCAGAGACAAACCCGTAACCAGTTCCGGTCGCAACACTGGAGAATCGTTCCCCGTCGTAGCAATAATCGCCCGCTCGATATCCTCCTGACTCCAGTCCGCATTTTTAACGTAATCCACCAAACCGGCAAACACGTTTAAAGTCCGAACCACATGGGGGTCGCGGTAGGAATATAAAGTAATAGTTTCTCCCAAGGAACTGTAGGAACAGCCGGCCCCGTAAGCATTACCCTTCAAGCGAACTTCGCTAAATAAATAACCCAAAGCCAATAAATGGGTCCCCAGTTTGAGCAGGGGGGAAGTTGGCCCAGAAAAATGAGGGGCGGGTAAAGTTTTCACGCAATAAGCCACTTGCACCGGCCCTGCCAAACCTTGGCGCAGGTTAGAAATAGGAGTAAAGCCGATTTGCCCTTCCGCTATAGGTGGCAACTGTTGTTTGCCCCCGCCCCACTTGGAGATAGCGTCTCGTAGCAGAGTATAAGCGCGATCGCTCCCCGTAAAGCTAGCTGCCAAAGGTTGAGAAGCGACAAAATCGCGAATGGCTTCAATTTTCGCCATCAAATCGCCGCCCAACTCGTCGAAATTATTAGATAGCTTCTCCGCAAGCTCTAGCTGGGGCAAACCATTCATCTTTTCGTTCAAATACCCTAACGGCGTTACTGCCGATGCCGCTCGCAGCATGGCCGTGTGGATGCCGTCATAGACTAATTCCGAGCTATACCCGGCGCGAGATTGAAGCACTACGTCGCGCAAGCGGGCGGTATCTCGCGGATCTACTTTAAAGAGCAGGTCTCGCAACAAAGCCAGAGTGGGTTCGATATAGCCGTCGAGAGTTTTCAGGACGACGCGAAATCCGTAAACCGGCCGTTTGGGGTCTCGGGCGTGGGTTTGTACCTGGCATTGGAAATTCAAACCGCCGGTGTTGGCAGCAACGCGACGGGCGATTTTTTCGTAATTCATCCCCGCCGCACCGAGTTTTTGCAGGGCATCGATATAAGCGGGAACGTACAGCCACAATTCTGGGGGCAATCCCTGGAGGTTGAAATCCAGATGTAAGTAGTTGACTCCGTTAGCGAATACTTGATTGCGCAGGAAGATAGCGCCCCCAGGAAGCTCTTCGATAACGGTCGGGATATGCTCCGGTTTGGGCGGTAGGTCGGTGACTTTGAGTTGGGGGAGTTTGGCGATCGCTTCTGGAGTGTTGGGAGTTCCCGCGTCGGCGTCTAGTTCGGCCGCTTCCTCGGCGATGCGCTGCAATTCGGCCTCGGTTAGCTGCCCTCGCAACTCTTTCATTTTCGCGGCCAAGGCTTCGTCGCTAACCGCTTGCCAGTTGCGATCGGGTCTGAATACGGCCATCACTCGGTGGGGATTGTTTAAGAGTTTCTCGCGGATTAAGCGATTGAAGTAGTTCGGATCGTCGGCGTAACGCTGCTTGCATTCCGCCAGGCGATCGCTCATGCTCAAAAATGCTAGGGGGTCGCCATCGTAAATCCAGGTTTGCATCACCCGGAAGAGCATTCGCAGGGGATACATCCGAGCGACTTCTTGGTGTTGGTAGCCTGCTTGCTGGAAGGCTGCTTCTACTATCTCCGGGTCTATCTCCGTGGAGGCAATTCCTTCTAGAGTATCCAAGACTAATTTTTCCAAGGCTTCCGCGCGATCGCTTTCGCTGCCCTGCACTCCCACTGCAAAAACAGCCTCGCAACCAACTGAGTCCA
>CALKCV010000440.1 GCA_938083405.1 uncultured Microcoleaceae cyanobacterium
CCAAAAGTAGGTTTAGTAGGGTGCGCAATGCGCACCAGATTTTTAAATTAATTTTCAGCACGGAAGTAGATTTCATGTCAGGAGTTTTTAGTAGTTGATTTCATATTAATTATGGTGCGCGGTGCGCACCCTACGAACTAACTAAAAAATCGCCTACAGTTTTATTAAAAGCCTCCGGCTCCACCAAAAAAGCCCAATGATTTCCCGGAACTTTGGCGATTTTTAAATTCTTTAAATACTGCTTGTAAGGCTTCATTTGCCATTCCATCCGATTAACTCCTTTTTCCGACTGGACAAACAAAGCCGGCACTTTAATTTCTTCAGTTAAACCGGCCACATCCATCACCTCATTAAAAATTTCGTTGCGGGCGGGAATTGTAAATTTACTGCCCCATTGACCGTCGGGTTTTTGTTCCATGCTGCCTTCAAATACAGATTTTTGTAAATCGCTCCAACCTTCATATTTTCCTAACTGACGCGCCAGAGTTTCCGCTTCCTCAAAATTAGCAAACGGACCCATGCCTTTAAGAGTTTCCAGAGTTTTAAAAAGAATGGGAAAGCTGAGTTTAAGAATGCCAGGCATTTTGGTAATAAAAATCGGATCGACTAAGATCGTGCTGCGAAATCTTTCTGGATGTTGCCGCGCCCAGATGCAAGCTAATTTTCCGGTCCAAGAGTGACCGAGAATATCGGCAGATTCCCAGTTAAGATGTTCCATTAACGCTTCTAAATCGCTAATTGCTTCTTCAAAAGAATAACCGCTTTCTGGTTTGGTACTTTCTCCATGACCGCGCATATCGGGGGCGACAATATGGTAGCGATCGCTCAAATATTCCCCCAAGCTAGTCCAAACTAATGCTAAATCTGCCAAACCATGTAATAATAATAGAGGCGGTTTTTTATTTTCGTTTGCCTCTGGGTTCCATTCCAGATAGGAAAGTTTAATCTCGTTAACTTGGATATTTTTACGAATAAAAGACATGAGTTAAAATTGCACTCCTTAATAGTTTTAAAAAATAATTTACCAATACAACCAACCAAATATTTCCTTGGCAGAAAGGTGCAAATCTGTTAAAATATTAAGCACGGGTAAAGGTTCTGAGTTGTACCTAACTTCTGGTTGTAGGTTTGGTTGAAAAGTAATTAAACACTCATCTTCTGGATCGATTAACCATCCCAGTTGAGTGCCGTTGTTCAAACAAAAGGTAATCTTCTCAATTAATCGGCTATAATTTTGCTGTGGAGAAACAATTTCTATAACCCAATCTGGTGCTGCTTCAAACTTATTTTCTACCAAACCGTTATCCTGTCTGGGAAGGCGCGATCGCAGGACAACTGCGATATCGGGAACTAGCGATCGTCCTCCAAAGGTACACCTTAACTCTGTAAAAGCTCCCGCTAATCGGTTAGGTCTGCCGACTCGATTAATTTCAAATGATAGACAGCTTTGAATTGTGCTATGTTTAATTTGTGGCATTGGTTTTTGATAGATTTGACCGTTAATGTACTCGCTGGCAGGTTTGGTTTCCGGCAAGCGTAAAAACTCTTCCAGAGAGAGTTGATTGGATGACTTAACAGAGGTTATCATATTTATCGAACCTAAAAACGACACAGGCATTCCGGCCTGTTCTACGACTAATTTTTAGTCGGTTTAATTATAACCGAACGCTCGCTCCTTGGCAAGCAGTTGGGAAATAATGAAGAATTGTTAATTATTAATTATTAATTGTTAATTGTTCCATGAACGACTCTCAATCTTGGCAAAACGTCCTCGATGCCTTCCGCCGCATCTGGGGATACGATAATTTTCGACCTCCACAAGGCGAGATCGTCCGCACTCTGGTAGAATCTCGCGACGCCCTCATCGTCATGCCCACTGGTGGGGGTAAGTCTATCTGTTTTCAATTGCCGGCCTTGTTGAAAACCGGTTTGACATTGATAGTGTCGCCACTGGTAGCGTTGATGGAAAATCAAGTCCAAGAATTGCGCGATCGCTCTTTGCCGGCCTCCCTCCTCCACAGTCAAATTCCGAAACAGCAGCGTCGCCAAACCTTCGATCTTTTACAAAAAAATAAGTTAAGATTGCTCTATCTTTCCCCAGAAACTTTATTTATTCAAGCGGTTTGGGAAACTATCTCTCAACCGCAGATAGAAATTAACGGTTTAATCCTCGACGAAGCCCATTGTTTGGTACAATGGGGGGATACGTTTCGTCCCGCTTATCGACGTTTGGGGGCAGTGCGTCCGGCTTTATTAAAATCCAAACCAGCGGGAACGAAAATAGCGATCGCTGCCTTTACTGCCACGGCCGATCCGAAGGCGCAAAGAACGATTAAAAATGTCTTAAAACTGCAAAAACCCCAGGAATTTTTATTAAATCCCTATCGTTCTAATTTAGCTTTAAACGTTAAAGCTATTTGCACTCCCCGCAGTCGCCGCCAACAGTTATTTAAGTTTATTAAACCAAGGAAAAATGAAGCGGGATTAGTTTACGTTAGAACTAGGAAAGATAGCGAATATTTAGCAGAATTATTAGAAGATGAAGTAGGTTATAATACTGCCCCTTATCATGCCGGTTTGAGCGCGGAAGAAAGGCGGGAAATTGAAAAAATTTGGCTGGAAGGGGAGATGAAATTTGTAGTTTGTACTTCTGCTTTTGGCATGGGAATAAATCATCCCCACGTCCGCTGGGTGATTCATTTTCAAGCGCCGATGTTATTATCGGAATATATCCAAGAAGTCGGGCGCGGTGGCAGGGATGGAAAACCGGCAGAAGCGCTAACATTAATTAGCGAAAGGACCGGGTGGTTAGATACCGAGGATAAAACCCGGTGGAAGTTTTTAGATGATAATTTGCGATCGCAATATCGCAGCGCCCAAAAATTAGTGAAAAAATTGCCCGCCACTGGAGAAATAAATGCCGTAGTTGATGAATTTCCAGAAGCAGCGATAGCTCTTTCTCTTCTCCACAGTTCGGGACAGTTAAAATGGCGCGGTCCCTTTCATTACGTTATTAATAAATCCGCCGCTTTCCAGCCTGCTAATCCAGATAATTTTGCCGCCGTTAAAGAAACCAAAAAATATTTAACAACCAGTCAATGTCGCTGGGAGTTTTTATTAGCAGCATTTGGCTTTATTAAGGAGGCGAAAAATATGCGTTGCGGCAGTTGCGATAATTGTCATAAACGATAATCTTTTTTCCGTAGAACAGGCAAGATGTGTGTTGCGTAGAACAGGCATCTTGCC
>CALKCV010000441.1 GCA_938083405.1 uncultured Microcoleaceae cyanobacterium
TATGCAGCGCCGTTTTAAGTATTTAGTTTTGGTGGCGGTGGTTTTGATAATTTCTCTGACTTCTGTCTTCGCTGTCAGCCGTTACTTTTTATCCAATTCCTCCGTAACTTGGGAGAATAAGGAGGAGAAAAAACTGGAAGCTACTCAACTTTATGAAGCTGCCAACCAGGAGTATGAGGCGGGCAATTATCGAGAAGCTATTGAGATTTATCAAAAAGCTTTAAAAATTCAAAGTCAGATAGGCGATCGCTCGCTTGAAGCCGATACTATTCACAAAATTGGCGCGGCTTATAACAGGCTAGACGATTACGATTTAGCCATAAAATTCTATGGAGAAGCCCTAGAAATTCGTACAGAAATTGGAGACTCAAAAGGTGCCGGCAGCACTCTCAATAGTCTGGCATTAATCTATCACAAACAAGGCAATTACGATCTAGCGCTGAATTTATATCGACAAGCCTTAGTCCTTCGTCAAGAGCAAAAAAATATAATGGGAGAAGGACGAACTCTTAATAATATTGGGAGGCTTTACGAACAGCAGGGAAATTACGCCCAAGCTTTAGAATTTTATCGCCAGGCTTTGGAAATTTTTCAAACTAGCGAAAACTCTAAAAAAGAGCAAATCGCAGTTTCGATAAACATGGGTTTGATTCATAACGAGCTTGGAGAATACGAGGAAGCTATTAAATTATATCAACAAGGTTTAGAAGAGCTAGAAAAAATAGATATTCCTCAATTTAAAGCGATAATAAATCTTAATCTCGGTTTGGTTTACGACAATCAAAATCTTTATACCCAAGCTACTGAATTTTATCAAAAATCTTTAGAAATTAGTAGAGAAATAAACGATCGAATAGGAACTGCACTTATCCTCAATTCTTTGGGATTAATTTACGGTAAATTGGGGGAAGCTTCCCGAGGATTAAAAATGCTAGAGGAAGCGGTGGAAATTTTTCGAGATATTGGTGCGAAACGGGAAGAAGGGCGGACTCTCGATAGCATGGGTAGCGTTTATAAAAAATTGGGGAATTACGATAAAGCCATGGAGTTTTATCAGCGCAGTTTGGCAGTTCAAAAAGCAACTGGCGATCGCCCTGGAGAAAGGATTACTCTCAGCAATATGGGAGATGTTTTCGCGGAACAAGACCGGCGCGAGTTAGCTATTTTTTTCTACAAACAATCTGTTAATCTTACAGAGCAAATTCGCCAAGATTTACAAAGTCTCGACCGCGGGCAACAACAATCTTACACTGGAACTGTTGCCAATACTTATCGTTCTTTAGCAGATTTATTATTGAAGCAAAACCGGGTAATTGAAGGTCAAGAAATCCTAGATTTGCTGAAGGTTCAAGAACTAGATGATTACTTTCAAAACCTGCGCGGCAACGAGATAACTTCTCAAGGAATTCAATTACTCCCGCCGGAAAAGGAAATTTTAGAAAAATATGAAGAAATTCAAGAACGTTCTATTCTCTTAGAAAAAGAACTGCTAACCCTGCGACAAATTCCTCAAACAGAGCGATCGCCAGAACAAAATAAACGCCTAAAAGAGATTGAAAATGACTTATTAAAAACCATAGTCGAAATCAATGAATTTATCGCCAGTAAAGAAGTATTAGAACTGGTAGATAAAATGCAGAAAATCGCGAACAGTCAACAACTAACAGTGCCCGTTTTAACTCAATTATATGATTTGCTGCGGCAGCACGAGGAGCAAAATGCGGTCATACTTTATCCCTTAGTTTTGCCCGATCGCCTAGAATTAATATTAGTAACTGCCAATTCTCCCCCACTGCGGCGGACGGTTTCGGTGAAGAGGGAAGAAATTAATGGGGCGATCGCCGATTTTCGCTCTGCTTTAACTAATAGAAGTAGGGCCGAACTTCTCTCCCGTTTTAAAAATCTCGCCGACAAGCAACTAACTCAACCGGCATCCCAACTATATGACTGGCTAATTCAACCCATAGAAAACGACCTAAAAACCGCTGGGGCTGAAACTATAATTTATGCTCCAGACGGGCAACTGCGTTATATTCCTTTAGCTGCTTTGTACGATGGGAAACAGTGGTTAGTGGAACGATTTAAAATTAATAATATTACCGCCGCTAGCTTGCTAGATTTTGATGCCGAGAGAACTGCTCAAACTAAGATTTTAGCAGGCGGTTTGAGCGAGGGAAGTTTTGATTTTCAGGTAGGAAAAGAAAAGTTTGCTTTTGGGGCATTGGAGTTTGCCGAGAGCGAAGTAGAAAGCGTTGCCGCTTCGTTTCCTAGTACCACTAAATTATTAGGTAAAACTTTTACGATGCCGGGCATGGTTTCTCAAATGAACCTGCATAATATAGTGCATTTAGCAACCCACGCCGCTTTTGTCCGAGGGCAGCCGGAAGATTCTTTTATCTTGTTTGGAGATGGCAACCTGGTAACAATTCGAGATGCGGGCAACTGGGATTTAAAGGATGTAGATTTAGTGGTATTGAGCGCTTGTCAAACTGGGGTTGGGGGCGTTTTAGGAAATGGTGAAGAAATTCTCGGTTTGGGTTATATGATGCAGCAAGCTGGTGCTTTGGCATCCGTGGCGACTTTATGGCGGGTTGACGACAAGGCTACCCAGGAATTGATGGGGGCTTTTTATGGGCAGTTACAAAAGGAAAATATTGAAAAAATAGAAGCATTGCGGCAAGCACAACTTTCTCTAATTAAGGGTAATTATAAAGGAGGACATCCTTATTATTGGGCTCCTTTTATTTTAATTGGCAATGGTTTGTGATTTTGTTGGTTGGAACGTAGAACGCGGCTACTGCCTGTTATCCGAAACGTTAGAACGTTGTCACTATGCCGCATTTCTATTGAAAAATATGAGATGCACCCGGGACCGGCAAGTGAAAATTCGGTTTTAAGACTGTGGGGCTTTTTTCTGAGAGTCGGAATTTTGAGCTAATTTCAAATATTTCCGAACTACGGCCAATACTTTTTTCGGTTCGATAGGTTTGGTCATAAAACCGGTTGCTCCGACCATTTTAGCGCGAACTCTATCTACCACTCCATCATTACCAGTTAAGATAATTATCGGCGTCTCCTCAAAAAGAGAAACTCGTCGAAGTTGAGTACAAATTTCATAACCATTGGCGATCGGCATCACCAAATCTAAGAAGATTAAATCTGGTTTTGCTTCAATTAAAATGGGTAAAGCTTGTACGGAATCTTGTACTGCTACAAATTTATAACCCCCTTTCTTCATTATTTTTTCCAATTCCTTACCAACCTGGGGGCTATCATCGACACAAGCAATGGTAGATGGTTTTTTTTCTTTTG
>CALKCV010000442.1 GCA_938083405.1 uncultured Microcoleaceae cyanobacterium
ATGTAAATATTTTTGCCTACCTACTTACCGCCAGAGGAATAGAACATTGAGTGCGAGTAAAATCATCTTCCCCATCGGAAGGCACCGCCAAAACTTCCAAACGTCCTTTCATTAATTCCAACAAAGTTTGATTCATTAATAAGCGCATTCCAGGAGATAGTGAGAACTCCTCGTTAGCTTCCATAGAGTTATTGAGCTTGGTTTTGCCTTCCAAATCTTCCTTGAGTAAATCCCACGACTCGCTCCAAGCACTAATAGGACGCTGGTCCTCGATTAAAATATGGACGGAACCAGATTCTATAGAAGCACTAGCAGAAACATTAACGCTGCCTTCCTCCATTTGAGCGATCGCCGTATCTACCAGACTGACTAACACCTGTCTGAAACGAGGCAGATCTGCCAACACATAAATATTTGGCTCCGGAGGCGATATGTTGAGCTGGATGCTCCTATTAGCTGCCTGCAGGCAAGTCAAATCTTCCACCTCGTCAAATACCTGAGCCAATTGCAGGGCCTCTATGTCCATTTTTTCCGTACCGTACTCGGTTTTGGCCACAAATACGAGTTGGTCTATCAATCCGACCATTCTCAGGGCAGCGCCACGAGCTTGTTCGGCAAATTCTCGTTCCTCTTCTGGACCGTCGCAGAGATCGTTCGTTATTAACTGAAGAGTGCCGATAGTGCTGCTGAGAGGCGATCGCAACTCGTGGGAAGTCCTTGCTAAAAAACCTGCTTTAAATTTACTCATTTCGGAGGCCATCTGGTAAGCAAGTTGGGTTTGCTTTAAGCGATCCGAAAGTTCTTGGACCCGTTCGCTGTTAGAGTAAATCTCCTGAGTATCTGTAGTTTCGTGGGATAATTCGCGCTCTTTCTTGCCTTTTTCTTTTTTCTCTGGCAACAGCCGATTAATTGCCAAACCCAGTCCGAGCCCTATTCCTAAATAGATAAAATCGCTCCAGCCCATTTCGCCAACAATTAAGGTCATCTTTTTTTGCCTAGCTTACCTTTCAAATTCTAACTTTACCGTCCCCTGTCGCAAGATTTCCCACCCTAATTCTTTATTCCACTTAGCTACAGTGGAGGCTAGGCCGGATGAGGATTTGATGGTTTCTAATTCCTCGGGTACTAGGGTTAGGACTTCTGGAAATTGAGCCTCTATTTCTGCAGTGGTTTTTAGAGGGCTCCCGCCGGAAATATTGGCGCTGGTAGTTGCTAATGGTCCCGTCCCTTCTAGGATTTTCCGAGCTAGAGCGCAGTCGGGCACTCGCACTCCTATGGTGGGAGAGGTTCCTTGCCTTTGGTATTCGAGAGGGTTCATGGCTGGTGGCACTTTTTCTGAGGCGGGCAAGACTAAGGTTAACGCTCCCGGCCAATATTTTGCGGCTGTTTGCTGCCATAACTCTAACTCCTGGGGGCTGCCTGCGATATAAGGCCACAAAGATTGGGCTTTGTCTCCCATCAGAATTAGGGGTTTAGTTTGACTGCGGCGTTTGGCTTGAAAAATTAACTCGGATTTTTCCGGCTGTACTGCCAGGGCAGGAACTGTGTCTGTGGGAAAGCTGACTAATTTAGCGGATTTTGCTCCCTCTATTAGGGCATTTAGCGATACTTGGGTCATTTTTTTTAAACTCTGCGGGCAAGAGCAAATCTTTCTATCCCTGCTAGGTCAGGGAAGATCTGGATTTGAGTGTAGTTGCCGTTTGAACGTAATAACTCGGCTGCGGCGGAAGCTTGTCCTGCCATCATTTCTATTAACCATACTCCACCGGAACGTAAATAGGTGGGTGCTGTTTCGATTAAATATTTTATGCAGTCCAGGCCGTCGATGCCTCCGTCGAGAGCTAAATGGGGTTCGTGTTTGACTACTTCTGGCTGGAGGGCGGCGATCGCTCTACTAGGAATATAGGGCGGGTTGGCTACCATGCCGCTTATTTGGCCTTTGAGCTTATCTAAAGGTTCCCACCAATAGCCCCGAGCGAACTCTATTCTATGGGCCAGACCGCATTTTTCGGCATTTTCTCTGGCAACGGCCAAAGCTTCCGAGCTACTGTCAATAGCATAAATTTTAGCCTCTGTCAAGGCTTCTGCCAATCCCAGAGCGATCGCCCCACTACCAGTGCCCAAGTCCGCCCAATTTTCCTTCTCTGTGGGAGTGGTGGAAGAACGAGCGGCGATCGCCAAATCGATTAAATCCTCTGTTTCCGGTCGAGGAATGAGTACGGCGGGGGTAACTGTTAAAGCAAAATTCCGCCAATAGGTTACTCCAATCAAATACTGTAGGGGTATCCTTTCTTCTAGACGCCGCTGCCAGAGTTCTTCTAATTCTTTTAGGGAAATTTTCAGAGAAATTTGCTGCTTATCTTTGAAAGATTCCAAACGCAAAACTAATGGCTCTAAGCCTGCTATTTCGCGCAACAACCAGTCAACTTCTCTCGGTGGAATTTCCTCTTTTATTGCTCGTTCTTTAGCAGATAGTCGCCACCGATAAAGTTCTAATCCTGGGACGGAGGGCGAGCATTGAGATGTCATAATTGTAGAACAGGCGTCTCGCCTGTTTCCGAACGTAGAACAGGCGTCTCGCCTGTTTCCGAACGTAGAACAGGCGTCTCGCCTGTTAGTTGTTAGTTTTTTGATGTTACCATTAATTATCTGGTGCATCTAATCTTTTTCTACCAACTAACAACTAACGACTAACAATTAACAAAAAGCCTCAAATTCTTGGTTCTCTTCCAAATTGAAATGCTCCCGATTAATTACCCGCTTCTCCTTGAATTTGGCGGATAAATTCTACTGTATCTCTGGGAGGAATCAAGACAATTTTAGTTAAAAAAGGATCGTCATCGGTTCGCAAAGCTTCGATTACCCCTTCGAGATTTACAACCTCTATTTCTATGCCTCCTGCGATGTCTGGTTGTTGGCTTTCAAAGCGTTCTAACATTCCCTGTAGATCTTCTTTCTTGAAAAACATAGGAATGACTTGTTGCTCGCCCCTTTGAATAGTTAAGTAGCCATCTTCATTTCCACCCTTTGCTAAAAAAAGAGGAGTTCCGTTGAAGTCATTAGTTTCTTTACCGCTTTGCTCTAATAAGATTAGAGCAGATTCTACTTGCTGTTGTCCGGGAACAAAAGCAAATTGTAAATTTTCTCCGTTATCTCGGATAGATTCATTCATTTGGTAAACTTCACCAAGAGATACCGGCACTACTTTTACCGAAGCAGCTAAGTCTGGATTTTCACTTCTGAGGCGATCGACAAAAGCATCTGCATCGCTCTTGTGAATAAATACCCCTGCCAAAGAAGCGTTAACATCTTCACCTTCCCTGCTTACGGAGGCCACAAGGGGAGCCCCTTGAGCGTCGGTAATCGTAAATACTGGCACGGGGCTCAATTTTTGTAAAATCTCCTCTTGTGGAAGTGCTAAGGCAGACATATTAGTTGCTGGATAGGGAGCTAGAAAAGTGCTTCCCAAGATTCCTAATACGGCACCCAAACGAATTAATAATTTCATAATTTCTCCATAGAATTGCTAAAATTGTTCGATATTCACTGCTTTCAAGAAAGACAAAGACTTGCGGCATCAATAATGGTAATATTTATCCGGCAGTTAGTCAGATAATGTTACATAAAAAAGTAGGTGCATCTCAATGCAATCAGTAGCAGAGAATTGCTAATTGAGTTCTTGCTAATTGCATAATTGAGAGCCACCCATTTAGCCCCTTCGTCTCGATTCTCTTTTTCCCAAAGTTAAAGTTAACTTCCGGATGGTTTTATTTACTAAAATTAAGAAGTTTTCAGATTAAAACTTCCCTAGTTCTTAGTTTTTAGTCTATGAGATTAGGAAAAACAAAATGGAGTCTTTTCTCAAGATTTTATAGACATAATAAAGACGAGATTTAAGCAGAATAGTTCCAATATCCTTAAAGCTTAATTATTTAATAAACTGGCCGATTTTTACTGCAAAAGCAGGTAAGGAACTGACCATCGCACTTTTTAATTTCCGAATTAAAGGCGAAGGTTTGTTAGTTGCTCTTAAAATATAGCAGAAAATTATTGTTTCTTCTGCTGAGTTCCCTACAGCAAAAGCGGACCAGAAATCATTAAAGGATTAACCGTTCCCCTTTGGATAAGGGGTTTTTTGTTAAATCTGGCCAAATAAAAATCGGGATGACAGGATTTGAACCTGCGACATCCTGCTCCCAAAGCAGGCGCGCTACCAAGCTGCGCTACATCCCGTTGTTTTATTACTATAGCATTAGTTAAGCCAAAATTGGCAATAATTTTAATTTTTTTTTTCTAAAATCGTTGTAACTACATAACAATAGTGCTTTGGGAGATCTGCTCTTTTTCAATTTTCAATTTTTAATGATGTATTTTGTGGGTCCATGGTATGTTTGTCCCTCATAGCAGAACAAATAAGCTTGCTTCGCTCTAAAATCTAATACAAGAAATTAACCCAACTAAACTTCCGAATTTCTACGATGGTATTTTGCCAGAATCGGTTAGTCTGGATACCAGAACATACCTTTGATACCCTCTGGATCGGACATAAAGCCCAAGTTGCGGTAAAAATCGACCACATGAGGGTCGGCAAATAAGGTAATGTTGCTGATATCTTGACTGCGGAGTTGTTTGATGACGTATTTCATAAGGGCCTTACCGAGACCTTTACTTTGATAATCGGGATGAACGACTACATCCCAGAGAGTGGCATTAAATGCGTGGTCGGATGTAGCTCTGGCGAAGCCGATTAATCGGGGGCGGCTTCCTCGCATCTCCCATAAGGACACGACAAGGAAACTGTATTCGATCGCCTTTTTGACCTTGCGCAGGGGGCGGCGAGACCAACCGACAGCATTACAGAGTTCTTCGAGCTCGTAAAGATCTATGTCGCGATCGGTACGGAAAAAGACCCGCCCCATACCGCTTTTATGATGCTGTTGGCCTTGGGAATTACCATCGCTACTCCCCCCTGCCTTGTATTCCTCATATTGACTTTGGTCAAACTTAGAGGAAGATTCCGAATTGCTAAATAAATTTTTCCAAAAACCCATGCATGCGTGGTAGTCGGTATTCAAAGTTAAACGATCTGACGATTGCTAGTATATCTTCCCAACATCCCTTCAATTATGGCTCAGGGTTTAAAATCTTCTACACTTGAACTGCTAAAACGCTTTAACAGAGCGTTTCCACAGTTTTACGAACAATTTGTCAGCAGCGAAATTCAACTGCAAAACCTGAAGCTTGCCTACCAACTTTACCAGACTAAGGAAGCAATTATCGAGCTAAAACCGGAGGGGAGCAAAAGTGCTTTGCATTTCTCCTACCGCAACCAGTCATTTTTACTGAGCGACATTTTTGGCGTTTTAGCTGCCTACGGACTTACCATTCATAGTCTGAGTCTGTACGGACAAATTTATCCACCAATGTTGGTTTTTATTAAGTTGGTGGTGTCTCGCGGTGGTAAGGCCTTAACTGATAAAACTGCGGAAAATGTCTGTCGGGCCATTCGAGAGGCCTTGGCAGGTCATTTTGAAGTAGAAGAGATGTTGGCGGTGGAATTTAACCTGGATGCAGGTTTGGAGGAGGTGGCAACTGAGTTTTATGTTGACCCCGTTTTCCATTTACCCGCTCTTTTGATTGAGGCAGATAACCAGCCTGGTTTATTCTACAAAGTTATGTACGCAATTTGGCAAGAAGATTTGTTGGTGGTTAATGCTAATTTGCTGGTTTGGCGAGGCCGAACTCGTTTGATTCTTTATTTATTAGGCCCCAACGAGAGTTTGATCCCAGAATATCTCGGCCAAAAAATTGCTGAGGGTATGCGACAGCGGTTGATGGGGGAGAGATATTAGATTTTGTTAGCAGCGGTATTGAACGCGGATTTAACGGATGGGTTGTCGGTGGGGAATGGTGTTTTGAGTATCAGTATGAGTATGAGTATGAATCAAATAGAGATTAATGGGACAAAACACGCATATCAACTAACGGCCCCGACGGAATTGCCGGAAGTTTTGGTCTTCGTCCACGGATGGATGCTGAGTCGCCGCTACTGGCAACCTCTAATCGATCGCTTGGCCCCTACTTATCGATGTCTCTGCTACGACTTGCGAGGTTTTGGCGATTCTCAAATTTTGCCTGGGGATACGACGGTCCCAGATTATGGGCCTACTGCTTATGCTAAGGATTTGGAAGTTCTATTAGAAAAGCTGGATATTTCTGGGGCCTGGTTAATCGGACATTCTCTTGGTGGGACGATCGCCTTGTTGGCAGCTAGCTTGATGCCAGAAAGGGTGAAAGGTGTTATTTGCGTTAATGCCGGAGGGGGCATTTATCTTAAGAAAGAGTTCGATCGCTTCAGAAACGCGGGTCAAAAAATTGTTAAATTCCGCCCTCGCTGGCTATCTTACGTACGATTTTTAGATTGGGTGTTTGCCCGAAGTCAGGTTTATCGTCGGGTAGATATCCAGTGGGGAAAGCAGCGGGTTGTTGATTTTTTTCTAGCTAATGAAGAGGCGGCTTTAGGGTCTTTATTGGATTCTACTACGGAGGAAGAGGTAGTAAGTTTACCGAAGATTGTTTCTCGAATAAAGCAGCCGGTTTATTTTATTGGTGGGGCGGAAGATCGGGTTATGGAGTTTAAATACGTTCGCAATTTAGCTAGTTTTCATTGGCTGTTTCAAGAGGGGGAAAAGAACGCGATCGCTATTCCTAAATGCGGTCATTTAGCTATGGTGGAACAAACGGATGCTTTAGCAGATATGATGGTGGATATTGTTAATTGTTAATTGTTAATTGTTAATTGTTAATTGTTAGATGATTCGATTAACATTTCTAAAACTTCTTTAGCATTTTGGAAAGCTTCTTCGTAAGTATCTCCGCGATCGTGACAAAACTCGCCCCATTCTGGCAGACTAACAACGAAACATTTGTCTTCATCAGACCACTGGATAATTATGCTGTAGTTATAAGTCATTTTTTTCCTCCTCTTTTTGCCTGATCTCATCTAGTTTTTTGAGTGCGTTGTTAACATCCTTTTCCCGATCGCGTTTAGCATCATCTCCATCATTACCCTATATAGTAAGCTTACCAGGTAGCAAAGGATGAAACCATTTAGTCTGGCTACCTTTGCCTGGAAAAGAGCTAAATCCTGCCTTGAGTAATAGACTTTTTAGTTCTCTTATTTTTTTAGGCATCACCCTTTAACAAGTTTATAACCGACTAACATTTTACCATATTTAAAAATCTAATACAAACAACTAAATAAATCTTTAGCAGAAAACTGCAAATCTGTGCGGAATGCTAGTTGTTTGATTTCTACCTTAGAATTTAGTTAATAACAAATGTCACGCTGTAAGTAAAAAAAATCTTATTTAAACCCCAAATAATGAAAGTAATAGACCTATTTGCAGGATGCGGCGGAATGTCTCTCGGTTTTCAAAATGCGGGTTTTAATCTAGTTGCCGCCTTCGACTCCTGGCAAACAGCAATTAATATTTATCGGCAAAATTTTAATCACCCAATCTATCAATTA
>CALKCV010000443.1 GCA_938083405.1 uncultured Microcoleaceae cyanobacterium
TTGGTAAATATTTTATGTAACTTGAGCCGGTGCGCATTGCGCACCCTACTTGCGTTATTTTCTTACCCACAATTTTAGCTTTGCTGCGCTACTACTACTCTTTCGATTTGACGAAAAGCTCAACGTAGTTTTTATCTTTGCCAGTGAAGATTTGCAAATTGTTGTTCTTCCCAATGGGGAATGGAGTTTTATTGATGCAACCTAACTTTGAGGAGATGACTAATCAAGAGTTGATTAAATACGCCCTTGCCCATCGCGATGAGGTGGAGCCCCTGCGGGTGTTATACGATCGCCGAACTCCAGACGATCGCGCTACTATCTACCCGGCGCCCTGCACTCCTGATGGCGTGCCTATTGAAGAAAATATTAAAATTATGGAACGAGCTATACGAGAACGAATTGCCGGTAGGGAGAATCGTTAGTGCCTTGCAGGGGGCCGAGAAACCCGGTTTCTCGAAGAAACCGGGTTTCTAATCGACTTCCGAGGGTTCGAGCTAAAATCCTAACACCGCCTCTAACTCCCTCAAAGCAGTCTCGAAGTCGTCGTTGACTATTTGAAAATCAAACTCTCCCGCCGCTTCAATTTCCTCCGTGGCCCTTTGCAGCCGACG
This sequence comes from uncultured Microcoleaceae cyanobacterium, assembly GCA_938083405.1. Classification (GTDB taxonomy): domain Bacteria; phylum Cyanobacteriota; class Cyanobacteriia; order Cyanobacteriales; family Microcoleaceae; genus CALKCV01. The sequence continues at coordinate 612 of CALKCV010000443.1, forward strand.
AGCGATCGCCTCTTCGCTCTCCTGGCCCCTACCCCGCAGCCGTCTTTCTAACTCGGACTTGGAAGGAGGCAAAATAAAGACCTTCAACGCTTCTGGAAAGCTTTGCCCCACTTGTCGCGCCCCCAACAATTCTATTTCTAATAACACCGACTTGCCCTCCCGGACCCGATCTAATACAGGCCCCCTCGGCGTACCGTAACAATTGCCGGCAAACTCCGCCCACTCCAGCAACTCTCCCAATTCGACCATATCTTCAAACTTGGGGCGATCGACAAAATAATAATGTTGCCCGTGAATTTCTCCCTCTCGGGGGGCGCGAGTCGTAGCCGAAATAGACAAAGCTAATTCTGGATGGCGCTGTAGGAGCGATCGCACTAAACTCCCCTTACCAACTCCACTGGGCCCGGTTAAAACAATTAATTTACCTGTTTCCATAACATCCCTAAAAAATCCTCCATTCTTTACTTTACCTATTATCGCGACTCTCTAAATCTTTACTCGTTAACAAACGATTCCCCACCGTCTCTGGTTGAATGGCACTGAGAATAACATGATTGGAATCTGTAATAATAACCGCCCTAGTCCGACGGCCGTAAGTCGCATCGATTAACTGTTCCCTTTCTCTAGCACTTTCCACAATTCGTTTGATCGGGGCTGAGTCGGGAGAGACAATAGCAATAACTCGGTTCGCCGCCACAATATTGCCAAAACCGATATTAATAAGTTGAATATCCATAAATTAAGATTTTAGATTTTAAGTACTCGCGGTCGGCGGCATTTTTGTTCAAAAATTTTTAAGCCCATGGTCCTTGTATTAAGGCTCGCTCGCCACTATAACGACGAACGTCCGACAATTATTAATTATTAATTATTAATTATTAATTACTTATACCTACCTTAAGACTGTCCCAGTTATTTGCCCGCCTTCATGGCAGCTTTACAAAACCCAGGAGAAATTTAAAGATTGTGTAAAGCTTGCTGCTTCAGGCGATCGCCCTCCCAAACCCGTGCTTTAATAAAAATAGTTAAGGAAAAAAACTATTACTTAAGTCAAGGTTAATTAACAATTAGCTTTATCTAAATCTTCTGGGTGCTTAACTCGCCTTAGCTAAATTTACCAACCCTCTATAAATAGGAAAAAAAATAATGAAAACCAGCAAATCCTTTTTAACCGCCGCCGTCGCCACCGCAAGTTTCTTCGCCGCCCCACTAGCAGCCAACGCCGCCTCTTTCAGCAAAGTCGCAGACGACAATCTTTTCAACGCCCTCAACCCAGACCTCGCCTTCGTTGCCGAAGGTCGCATCGGCGACAACGGCACCAATAGAACTCACGAACTCAACTTCCACGGGGGCGACTCCTTAAATGAAAGCAAAACCCAAGACGAAACCAACTTTGTCTGGAGTAACGGCCAAACTTACGACTTCAAACTCGACTACACCGCCAGCACCGGTCTAACTAAATTCTTCGTCGATGGAATCGAGAAATTATCTTACAATTTCTCCAATGCCTTCTCCGATATCTTTATCCGTACCAGAGCTACTCAGCAAGGAAGCAACATTAACGTTGACAACATCTTCTTAAACGGCCAACTTCTCAGTGGCGCTTCTTCCACCGTCGCCGCTGGTGGAGGTGCCTGGGCGGATACGATGGATTATTTGCGCATCACCGGTTTGTCCGAGGATGAAGATTTCACTCTCGAAGGTGAGTCCACCATGAATTGGGGAGAGATCGTACCCAAAAATTCTCATCTAGCTTTCCAAATCAAAGTTGCCGAGGTTGAGTCTGCTTCTACTCCCGAACCAACTCTTCTATTTGGTTTGGGTTTAGCATCCGCAGGCATGGGTTTGCTGCGCCGTCGGAAAAATGGCTAATAACAATTAACAATTAATAATTAATAATTAATAATTGAGGAAAATGCATGGCTAACCTTGTTGGGCCTTGCATTCCCCTTTTTCCTCTCTTTATTTTTTTATGGTTATTTATTGCGACTTGATATAAATATTTGCATTGTCGTATTCAGTCATAAGCAGAGGGCTTTTTATTTACAGGGCCCTCTGTTTTTTTTGTGGCAAAGGGTGATAATTGTTAATTGTTAATTGTTAATTGTTAATTGTTAATCGTGCAACCCGTTGACTATACTACCCTCACCGCCGCCCGTTCCGAAATTCAGTCCCAATGGCTGCCCGCCCGCCTCGAACAAGTAATTCAGCGCGATCGCTTTACCATAACCCTGGCCCTGCGCACCCTCAAAAGACGCGGCTGGCTGGACATCTCCAGGCATCCCCAAGCTGCCAGAATTTGTATCGGCCAACCGCCGCCCCGGGGCGTCGATACTTTTACCTTCAGCCAACAACTGCGACATCAACTCTGCGGTTTGGCCCTCACTGCCATCGCCGAGGTCTCCCCCTGGGAGAGAGTCCTCGATTTTCAATTTGCCAAACGCCCCGGGGAGTCTCCCCTCTGGCATCTCTACGTCGAAGTGATGGGCAAATATAGCAACGTCATCCTTACTACCCAGGACAACCTCATCGTCACTTGCGCCCACCAAGTCGGCAGCCAAAAATCCAGCGTCCGTCAAATTCAAACGGGACAACCTTACGAGTTGCCCCCCTCTCTGATGGAAACAATTCCGACTTTGAGCGAAACTCCCCAACGCTGGCAAGAAAGGATCGCTTTAGTCCCCGGGCCTTTGTGGCGCAATTTAATTAAAAATTATCGGGGTTTGAGCAAGGCTTTGGTTCTCTCCATGCTCGAAACTGCCGGTTTGGAGAAAGAACGTTCCAGCGATAGTCTCAACCAGTCCGAGTGGGAGAGACTTTTTCAATGCTGGCAGCAATGGCTTTCGGCTTTGGAAAGTTCGACTTTCTGGCCCCACCGATGGAAAAATGGTTACTCGGTTATTGGCTGGAAGGATGCCAACGGGCAAGATGCCCGTTCTACGGGGGAAAATGCCAGAAGCACTCAGGAATTGCTCGATCGCTTTTACACCAACCGACTAAACGAACAAGAATTTAGCCAACTGCACCATCAAATAAGCCAGAAGCTTAAAAACGTTCTGGCTAAGTTGCGGCAAAAAGCCGATGTTTTCCGGCAGCGACTCTACCAGTCCGATGAGGCCGACCGGTGGCGATCGCAAGCGGACTTATTAATGGCTAACCTCTACCAGTGGCAACCGGGGATGAAGACTATTAATCTCCCAGACTTTGAAACCGGCGAGTCTGTGTCTATTCCTCTAAACCAAGAAAAAAATGCCGTCCAAAACGCCCAAGCCCTCTACAAGCAACACCAGAAATTAAAACGAGCCAGGATAGCGGTGGAACCTTTATTAGCTTCCGTAGCAGAGGAGATTAATTATTTAGAACAAGTCGAAGCCTCCCTCGGACAGCTAGAAAGTTACAGCGGGGCCGAAGATTTAGAAACCCTCGAAGAAATTAGGGACGAATTAATCGACCAAGCATATCTCAAGGCCCCAGAGCGTCGTCGCGAAAGCCGGGACAAGATAGCGGAGTTTCATCGCTTCCAAACTCCAAGCGGTTTTGAGTTGTTAATTGGCCGCAACAACCGCCAAAACGATTTATTAAGCTTTAGGGTTGCCAAAGATTACGATCTATGGTGTCATACTCAGGAGATTCCTGGTTCTCATGTTTTGCTGCGATTAGATGCTGGGGCCGCGCCCGACGAGGCAGACTTGCAGTTCGTCGCCAACATGAGCGCCTATTATAGTCGCGCCCGCCAAAGCGAACAAGTGCCGGTGGTTTATACCCAACCCAAGTTTGTTTATAAACCTAAAGGCGCTAAACCTGGCATGGTCGTTTATAAGCGGGAGCAAGTATTGTGGGGCCAGCCGCAAAAGGCCAGTCTCTATGTTAAATCTTTAGCAAATAAAAAATTGTAAATTTTTGTAACAAAACGTAAAAATTTTGTTACAATAGGCACACAACGCTGAAATTAAAATTAACCCGCGATCGCTGCAAGCTTGGGAAGGCGCAGTCTGGGTAAGGATCTTAATGGAAGCAACAACGGTAATTTATTAATAAAGGCCAGCTACGAGTTAGCAGGTCTTTTTTTTTGCTTGCTTTTTTTTAGACTGAGAAAATTTACAATTCTCAACACGGGCCAAAGGTGAATAGGGGCAAGTATGCTGCGAGAATAAATGACAGAATTTTTGGCAACAGGTTTGGAGATAGCTCCCCAATGACAGAAACAACAACACTTTCCTCCCTTCTCAGTCCTTTCGATTTAAAAGGCTTGCCGCTGAAAAATAGAGTGGTGATGGCACCGATGACCCGAGCGCGCGCCGGAGAAGAGCGGATGCCCAACGCCCTGATGGCAGAATATTACGCTCAACGCTCCTCTGCGGGCCTGATTATTACAGAAGCAACGGTTATTTCCAAGCAGGCCAATGGCTGGCAACAGAGCCCTGGTATCTACTCAGACTCCCAGGCAGAAGCGTGGAAGCAAGTAGTAGATAAGCTTCACAGTGTAGGAACGCCCATTTTTCTGCAACTCTGGCACTGCGGTAGAGCTTCTCATAGCAGCTTTCAGGAAAACGGCCAGCTTCCCGTTGCCCCTTCTGCCATAGCGATCGACGGCGACTACATCCATACTCCCATTGGCAAGCAACCGTATCAAACTCCTCGCGCCCTGGAGACAGAAGAAATACCGGGAATTGTCGAGGATTATCGACGAGCAGCAGAACGGGCCAAATCCGCAGGTTTTGATGGAGTAGAAATTCACGGGGCCAACGGCTATTTGATAGACGAGTTTTTGGAGTCTAAGACCAACCATCGCAGCGATCGCTACGGTGGCAGTCTGGAAAATCGCTATCGGTTTTTACAAGAAATAGTCGAAGCCGTTGTAACGGTCTTCCCAGCAAACCGAGTGGGAGTTCGGTTGTCTCCCAACGGCAACTATAACGACATGGGCTCTCCAGATTTCCGGGAGACCTTTTTATATGTCGCCGAACAGCTAGACAGCTACGGATTGGCCTACCTCCACGTCATGGACGGTTTGGGCTTTGGTTTTCACGAATTGGGCGAACCGATGACCCTATCGGAATTTCGTTCCGTGTTTAAAAGTCCTCTGATAGGGAATTGCGGTTATACCCAGGAGAGTGCGGAAGCAGCGATCGCCTCGGGAGATGCGGATCTAATTGCCTTCGGGCGTCCCTTCATCAGCAATCCAGATTTAGTGGAACGTTTTGCCAATGGTTGGCCCCTGAGTCCTCCCGCCGACGTGAAAGTTTGGTCTTCCTTCGAGGCAGAAGGATATACCGACTTTCCCGCTTACGAAGAGAATTCAAAAGTTAATTAATTGTTAATTGACGATGGCGGACCGGTGCTAAAG
>CALKCV010000444.1 GCA_938083405.1 uncultured Microcoleaceae cyanobacterium
TGCGACCGTAACAGTTACAAAAACTACAACTGTACTGCTTGAAATTTCTGATAACTGCTACTGTTATGTTTTTGTTTGGTCGGTCATAATTAAAAATGAAGAAAGTTAAAGGAAAGTTTTGCCCGGTTAGAAATAGCCAAAGCGGTCTAACTTTCATTTTTAACTTAACTACTGGAGGTGGCAATTATGAAAAACTATCGAAGCGCATCGTCTTATAATTCTATATCGCCAACAGCAGGGTTTTTAACTAAGCAAAAATCTGCGTTTTTCTGGAACTGGCTGGATGCAGCAGGAGATTTTGTCGCAAAAGTTGGGACGGGGGTTCTGGCATTTTTATTAGACAGTTCCGAGATTAAAATTGTGGAAAAAACTGATAAAAATGGTGTTTTAACTTGGGAAGTTTGGGATAGAGTTAAAGGCGATCGCTCCACCTTTTCTTCCGAAGCAGAAGTCCGGGCGTGGTTGGACGAGCGTTACAATCTTTAGGGCGAGCTAACCATCTCAATTTTTTCACAATAAAGACAAAAATCATCCGCCAGCATTCTAGCAATAACCAGGAGGACAAAAAGATGTTAATAGACCGCACCGATCGAGATGAATTTAAAGAAAAAAACCGTTTAATTTTGTTGCTGAAAAACTTCGCTAAATTCAGCATTTTCTACGGAAAATATATAACAAACAGAATCAACTAAAATAGTTTGTAGTAATCGCTTTAGCGATTATAATAGAGTCAAGACCATCGCTACAAACAAAATTGTTCGCCCATGAATCACCAAATTGTTAACCCAGAAAATGTTAATTATTAATTGTTAACATCGGTTCCCAATTACCGGCGGGAATAAAACTGCCCCAATAAAAAGGAAACTCGTATTTTTTCAACATCTCCAACTGAACGTCCCGCATCGCCTCCGATCGCCCCATACCGTCTTTCAAGCGCTGATAATATCCCACCATCATCTCCTGGGTGTGGAAGTCGCTGACTTTCCACAAACTCATCAGTTGACTTTCTGCCCCTGCAATGGTAAAGGCCCGCCGCAGACCGTAAACGCCGTCGCCGTTGGCAACGTCTCCCAAACCGGTCTCGCAAGCTGACATTACTACTAACTGGGTACCGCGCAAATTTAAGGCGGTGACTTCCAGGGCGGTGAGTACGCCGTCGAAGTTGGAAGTAGATTCTTCGCGGGAGTTAAAACCCGCCAAAGCCAAACCGGAACGCAATAACGGGTTTTCTCCTCCTGCGGTTTCGCTAGCAATATTTTTGACAAAAAAGCCGTGAGTTGCCAGATGGAGAATTTGCGGTTTTTGAATTCCATTAACGGCCGCTTCCGTGGCATCCGCCCCTTGGAGGATGGTTGCATCGCTCAGGAGGGGCGCGATCGCTTGGATCTCGGCTTCGGTTCCGGGTAAGGCTTCATAACTGAGCAAGGTCAGCTGCGTAGCGCGAGTGTTGTTACCGCGAGTGCCTGTACTGGCGATAGTTGTAGGAAAGGCGCTGTCGAAGTTGGGGTTGCCGAGTATCACCGGCGGTTCGAGTTTGGGGGCGGGCAGTTGCAATTTGAGCAGGTCTCTGCCAGAGGTGAGGTAGGTAATAGTATGGGTTTCGACGAGGAAGCGATTTTCTTCGTCAACCAGGGCGGCGAAGGGTATGAGGTTTAGCTGGCTGTCGGGAGAGAGAAGGATGTGCTTTTTCTTCTTCAGCAAAGAACGTACCGGCCGCATTATCAGTTCGTCGAGGGCCCGGGCTTTTGCTTGAATTTGCTCTATACTCAGTTGCGGATCGACAATGCGACCGGGACGCTCTGGATCCCGCCCCAAGGTTTTACGAAAATCCGATACCAGTTCGTCGATGGGGGCGGCTTCTCCTAGGGAGACCCACTGGGGGTCTCCTTTGGAGTGGAGGATGTAAGCGGCGTAGCGGGGTTTTCCCCATCGGTCTTCTTTGTTGGCAATTTGGGCATCGTAAGGTCTGTAGAGAATCATTTCTACTAAAACGGCATCTCGGGGAATTAATTTTTGTACCGCTTCGATCGTAACCGCTTGAGACTCGACTCGAAATTCGGCGCTGGCGGCGGCGAGTTGGACTTCGAGTTGTTCCGCTTCCCGTTCGAGGGCAGCAAGGACCGCCCGATGTCGTTCCGGTTCGCCGTTTCCAGGGCCGGCAAACACCAGGCTAGCTATTTGAGAGCGAGCGATCGCGAGTTTCTCTAGTATCTCTCGATTTTCGGGAGTGAGGTTGTCGCGGATGGTCTGCAAGTTGTCTGCCACTGCATCTAGTATTCTGCCTTTGCGCTGGAGGATGGTGGTTAGGGCGAGGCGGGCGGCTTGGAGGTTGTTGGGGGCGGAGTTGAGATGAAGGGAGATGTTGCCGTGGGTGAAGCCGGTCAGAGTATTCATGTACTGACGTTTCTGCCTTTGCGAACCAGTCGTTAGGTTGAGGGCGATGTTGTATTCTTCGATTTTGAGGGCGCGATTTTTCAATTCAATGGCCCGGGGTATATTTTCTAGGGCTTGATAAAATCCGGCTTGGTTGTTGAGGTGGATGGCAAAATTGGGATGCTCGGCTCCTAAAAGCTTCTCGAACAGAGGCAGGGCCCTTTGGTAGATGGGTTCTGCTCGCTCGTACTTGCCCTGGGTATAGTAGATTCCCGCTAGGTTGTCGAGAGCGATCGCTACTTGAGGATGTTCTTCCCCGTGGGCTTTCTCGTGAATCTCTAAAACTCGCGCGTAGAGGGCTTCGGCTTCCCTATATTTGCCTTGACTTTCATAGACTGCTGCGGTAGTGGTGAGGTTAATAGCTACGTTAAGATGTTCGGGTCCGAGGGCTTCCTCGAAGATGCTCAAAGCTCGTTGCAACAAGGGTTCGGCTTCGGCGTACCGTTCTTGGCTGTAGTATAGGGATGCGATGTTGTCGAGAGTGACTGCTACATTGGGATGGTCCCTTCCCAAGGATTTCTCCCATATCGCTAAGGCTCGTTGGTAGATCGTTTCTGCTTGGCTGTAGTTGCCTCGGGCTTTGTAGAGCATGGCGAGGCTATTGAAGCTGTAGGCAAGGTCGGGATGTTCCGGTCCCTGGTTTTTTTCTTTAATCTCCAGCGATCGCTGTAACAGGGGTTCGGCTTCGGTGTAGTTGCCTGCGGCGCGATAGAGTTCGGCCAAGTTGCTGAGGATGGTGGCGACATCTGGATGGTCCGGTCCTAATGCTTTCTCTCTAATAGCTAGAGCTTTTTTTGTTAGAGGAATAGCTTCTCTATACTTACCCTGCTGGTAAAGCTCGTTCACCTCTTCCATCAGCCGTTTCGCCTCCTGCAATTCCGCAGACTGCGCCACTACCAACGGATAAGTTTGAGCTAATACTCCTCCTGGCACTCCGGTTGCGAGAGCAATTCCTAAAACTGCTCCCTGCAGTAGATTTTTGTTGTAAGTATTTTTACCCACGGTCTATCGCTCCTTAATAACCTAATATACTCTCCCCTCGATTATCCTCTGGTTAAAGCGGGTTTGTCAATGGGACCGATGCAAACTTTTGTTGCTCAAATCTTAATTTGAGTTGAAGTTTTTGGGATTTTGGTTCGATGGGTGCTAAGTAATTAATAATTAATAATTAATAATTAATAATTGTTGGACGTTCATCGTCCATAAGGCGAGTTACCGTGAATAATTGCCCCGGAACTGAAGAAATTTTTTGAACGAACATTCCGCATGCCGAACTACTTAGAAAGGGCGGTTACTGTTGGACTTACTCGGATGGGTTGCCGATCGCTACTAATTACCAATTACCAATTATCTACTAACAAAATGAAGGAAATACGCATTGTAGATTTATTTGCCGGCATCGGCGGCATGAGGTTAGGTGTGGAAAGGGCAGCCGAAACACTAAACATCAAAACTCAATGCGTTTTGAGCAGCGAAATTAATAGCGACTCCCGCTTAGTTTACCGCCAAAACTTCGGCGAATCTCCCCAAGGCGACATCCGCGAAATAGAAAAACTCCCTCCCCACGACATTTTACTGGCAGGTTTTCCCTGTCAGTCTTTTTCTTATGCAGGGAAA
>CALKCV010000445.1 GCA_938083405.1 uncultured Microcoleaceae cyanobacterium
AACCAAATTTAGCAGCAGTCTGGTAGAAAGTTTGCAATCTGGAGAGGAAGCACAGAGCGATCGCGTCTTGCCAACAGATACGGGCTTCCTAGAAGTAAAGACCGATACGGCCCAGACACCTAGAATGCCGGCAGTAAGAGAATTAGCCGACCCAGAAACAGAAACCGCAGAACTAGCCGGGGATAATTCCAATTTGGCTCAAGAGACAATGCCAAACTTAAACCCCAGGGAAGACTTTCCCCAACCCCTGCCCAACGGGACTTTGGAGACATTACCGCCCCCAATATTAGAACCATCCCTCAATCCTCTCGACGTTCCCATCGACCCCGACGCGGTACAAATTGACGAAACAATACCCATTACCCTAGAGCAAGCGGTCGATCTGGCTCGCCGCTACAGTCCCGATCTGGAAGTGGCCAGGCTGCAAGTGGAACAAAGCCAGGCTCTCCTTCAAGTAGCCCGAGCGGATTTACTCCCCAATCTCAGCTTTGAGTCTCAGCTACAGCGCCAGATAAGCGCCCAAGGAGAACTCCAACTGCGCGCTGCCAACCGTCAAGCAGAAATACTCGGACAAGAACCTCCAGACCTTACCAACTTTGGCAGCACGAGTTTGAACAATACTTTCCGATTAACTTACGACACCGGCATTGATGGAGCGAGGTCGGCGAGAATTGCAGCAGCAGGAGAACAAGTCAAACTGCAGGAATTGGAATTCGAGCGTATTGCTGAAGACCTTCGCTTGCAAGTTACCGCAGGTTATTACAACCTCCAAGAAGCGGACGGGCGAGTTGGAGTCGGGGAAGCTGCCGTGGCTAACGCCGAGAAGAGTTTAAGAGATGCCGAAGCTTTGGAAAGGGCTGGGGTAGGGACTAGATTTGATGTTTTGCAAGCTCAAGTGACCCTGGCTAATGAAGAACAAAGTTTGACTAACGCTCTGCGAGACCAACGGGTAAGCCGCCGTCGGTTGGTGGAGCAGTTGAATATTAACGAGTCGATCCAGTTGGCAGCAGCAGACGCGATCCAACCGGCCGGCACTTGGGAGTTGTCTTTGGACGAGACGATTATTGCCGCTTTTAGAAACCGAGCTGAGTTGGAACAGGAATTGGTACAGCGAGACTTGAGCGAGGAACAGCGCCAGATATCCTTGTCCGCTATTAGACCTCAGTTGAATCTGTTTGCTAACTATAACGTTTTGGGCTTAATTACTGACGATCTCGATCCTGGGGCTACTCGCGGTTGGGCTGACGGTTATAGTTTGGGAGCTAACTTTACCTGGAATTTTTTCGACGGGCGGGCTGCCAAGGCTAGGGCCAAACAAAACGAACTCGATATAGCTCTGGCTGAAACTCGTTTCGATCGCCTTATCAACCAAATTCGCCGCGAGGTCGAAGAAGGGTTTTTTGAACTGCAGGCCAGTTTTGATAACATCAGCACCGCCGAATTAGGTCTCGAACAGGCCAGAGAAGCTTTACGTTTGGCCCGCTTGCGATTCCAGGCCGGGGTGGGAACTCAGTTAGAGGTGATTAATTCCCAAACCGATCTGACTCGGGCAGAGCTTAATCTTTTGGTGGCAATTCTCAATTACAACCGCGCTTTATCTACTTTGCAACGTTCTGTTAGCAATCTTCCAGGTGGCGATCTCTCAGATACTCCTTAAGGTTGAAACATCAGTTAACATTTTGTTACAAAAGTTAATATAGAGTTAGATCGGGTAATATCAATGGCCAATATCAAGTTTGAAAACGAAGATAAGGAAATAATCGCTGCCGATGGAGTCAATTTAAGGATGAAGGCTCTGGAAAATCGCATTGACCTCTACACCTTCACAGGCAAGATGATGAATTGTGGGGGCTACGGACAATGCGGTACTTGCGTTGTGGAAATTGTCGAAGGGATGGAAAATTTGTCCCCCAGGACTCAGGTTGAAGAGCAAAAATTGAAGAAAAGGCCCCCAAGCTGTAGGTTAGCTTGTCAAACTATAGTTAACGGCCCCGCGACCGTAAGAACAAAACCAAAGCGCAAATAATGATATCCTGAGTGGTAAATCGCTCAACTCAACGTGGGGAAAAATTATGCAAGTTAACGATCTCGGGTTTGTCGCCACCCTGTTATTTGTCTTAGTGCCATCCGTTTTTCTGTTGATTTTGTACATACAAAGCGCCAGTAGCGGTCAAAACCAATAGAAATAGCGATCTGCTGTTTCTGCGTCAATGTCAATAGTTAAAAAAGCGCCCGAAACCTATTAGCTTCTGGCGCTTTTTTGTGGAGAATCGAGGGATTGGCTGACAAACTAGATGTTAATATTGCGGGTTAATAATACCGGACAATCGGCATAGACTCGTACATAGTCCGATAAAGAAGTGCCCAGGAGCTTATCTAAATCTACGATGCTCTTGGCAATGGAAGGACGGCGATCGGGAGAACCCATCATCAACAAATCTGCATTTACATCCTCTGCTATCCTGCAAATTTCCTGCCCCTTCTTGCCCCTGGCACTGACGCAGCGATAGTTAACCCCCATTTTTTTCGTTTCTGACACCGCAAGGGCCAAAACAGGATCTTTTTCTGCTTCGCTAGGAGTTAAATCTTCTCCAGATTTTCCAGTTACGTCTTTCTTGACGTGGGCAAGAATTAACTGAGACCCAGAGATATCTTTGGCAAAAGAAAGTGCCACCTTTAGACACTGCAAGGCTTCTGGAGAGGCATTCAGAGCTACCATAATTCGCCGGACTTTTTTGACATAAACATCGTCTTTTACCAGCAGCATGGGGCGAGAGGTTAACTGGAAGACGTATTGGCTGACGGAATTTTCTAAAATAGCTTGCAGCCTTCCCATAGCTCGCGACCCCATAATAATAAGGTCCGAATCTTCTTCGTCGGCTACTTCGCAGACTATGGTCTTGGGGTCTCCTTGTTTGAGGCGAGGATTGACTTTATTGGCGTCTATGTTTAAGGACTCGACTGCTTCTGCCAGAATTTTGCCCCCTTCTTGGAGCTTGGCGGACATATCTGCAGCAGAGATTTGTGATGGTACGACGTGGAGAACGGTTACTGATTCCGGGCGAAAGGAGGGGATGTCCAGTAACATATTGAGCATCTGTTCGCACAGTCCCCGACCTGCTACGGCTACTAAAACTTTTCTTATCATAGGTTGTGTTAGTTGCGATATTTATTTGCGAGTTCGTGAGTAATAAACCCTAAAATCTAGCATAAACCGGGTTTAGGGACAATTTTTATTAAGAAATGTAGAGTTTGGAAAACAATTGTAAAATGTCTTCAACAGAAAAACCCCAATCTCAACTACCCACCAGCGCCATCGAAAAGCACTCCACTAAAGTTGCCGATGGCTGGTTTGAATACATCGTCCGGGTTCATCCACACCATACAGATTACAGCGGCGCTGTCTGGCATGGGACTTATATCGCCTGGATGGAGGAGGCCCGGGTGGAGAGTTTGCGCTCTCTTGGTATTGATTATGCGGATCTGGTAGCTCTCGGTTGCGAGTTGCCAGTGGTAGAGCTTTCCCTGCGCTACCACTTAGCGGTAAAAATGGGTATGACGGTGGTGGTGAGGGCCAGGCTGGCAGATAAGGAAGGCATCAAGTTAGATTGGGATTATCAGATTCAATCTCTCGATGGCACGGAGCTTTATGTTACTGCCAGGGTGACTCTGGTGGCGGTAGATCGCGAGAAGGGTAAGATTATGCGACGCCTTCCTCAAGCGGTGCAAGATGTTTTGAGTAAGTTTTAAGTTGAAAGGTAAAAGCTAAGGTGCGCGGCGCGCACCAACTCTACTAGAGCGACACAGCTAAAGAAAGTGGGTAAAGCATGCCCACTTTCTTTAGCTGTGTTGCGCTACTACAATAGAGAAGGTAGCGGTGCGCGGTGCGCACCCTACAACCCAGGAGGAAAGTGTCATTTTTGAACCATCGGAATTGTAATCGTAAATTCAGTGCCTTTCCCTTTTTTAGAAATACATTTTAGTTGCCCTCCGTGTTTTTCTACGATAATTGAGTAAGCAATAGACAGCCCCAAACCAGTTCCTTTTCCCGGTGGTTTTGTGGTAAAAAAGGGATTAAAAATATCTTCTAGTATTTCTTCGGGAATTCCCGGGCCGTTATCCTCTATCTTAATAATTATTTCCTTGTTGGCGATCGCGATCGTGCTTATTGTTATCGTTGGAGTCAAATTATTTCTATCTCTTAATTCTTCCAAAGCATCAATACCATTGGCGAGCAGATTCATAAATACTTGATTTAGCTGTCCTGGGTTACATTCTACTAGGGGTAAATCTCCATATTTTTTAATGGCATTTATCTGGGGTTTTTCGCCATTGGCACTCAAGCGATTCTTCAAAATCATCAGGGTACTTTCAATACCTTCATGGATGTTCGCTAACTTTACTTGGCTCTCATCCAAACGAGAAAAATTGCGCAGAGACAAGACTATTTGTTCGATGCGTTCCGCTCCCATTTTCATAGATTCGATAGTTTTAGGTAAATCGTCTTTAATAAAATCAACATCAATATCTGCCGCAAAATCTTGTATTTCTTCTGAGGGATTTGCGTATTCTTTTTGGTATAGTTTTAGGAGTTTTAATAAACTTTCACTGTAGTCTTGAGCGGGATTGATATTACCATAAATAAAACTAACGGGATTATTAATTTCATGGGCAACACCTGCAACCATTTGTCCGAGACCAGACATTTTTTCAGCCTGTATTAATTGAGCTTGAGTTGACTTCAACTTCTCCATAGCTGCCTCTAATTCTAAAGTGTATTTAATCGATATTGCTAGATAAAATGTCAGGAACGCAGTTAAGAGCAATCCTATAGTTAGAACTGTTTCTGAAAATAAAGTTCGATCTTCAAAATTAGCTGTAGGTAAAAGCCAAATAGACCATTGACGGTCGGCTAGTTTTAAGGATAGCTTGCAAGTATTTGCCTCCCTACATAATCCCCACACATCTCGATTTGAAAGCAATTTTTTATCTGGTAAATATTCTTTGATTTTACCGCTTATAGAGTCATAATATGCTAAAAATTTCTCTTCCGTACCGGCAGATTCATCTAACAGATAAAAATCCAGATCGTCTATACTGATTGTCCGAAGAGACTCTTCTACTATTTTTGAAATCTCGTAAATGGTGTAAATAGTTCCTAAAAAA
>CALKCV010000446.1 GCA_938083405.1 uncultured Microcoleaceae cyanobacterium
TTTAGATTTTAGATTTAGTTGGCAATGGCCTCGATTAAATATTTTTTAATTTCTAATTAACAAATTTTTGCTTTGTTAGAGGAGAGGATTGGCTGAAAATTAAGATATAATTATGTTAAATTTTGTTAAGTTACTGGCTAAGTCGGCTAATCCATGACTTCTACTACTGTCCTTTTTTCCCCGGTTGAAGCAGATCTGCAACTGCTAACTGAAAATTTGAAAAAGCTGGTGGGTGCCCGTCACCCGATCCTCTACGCGGCTGCAGAACACCTATTCAGCACGAAGGGAAAACGGTTGAGGCCAGCAATTGTCCTGCTCATTTCCAGGGCAACGATGCCGAAACAAGAAATCACCCCCAAACATCGGCGACTGGCAGAAATAACAGAAATGATCCACACGGCCAGCCTAGTCCACGATGATGTAGTGGATGAATCAGAAGTAAGGCGAGGCGTACCGACTGTCCATAGTTTGTTTAGTAATCGCATCGCAGTATTGGCAGGGGATTTTCTGTTTGCTCAATCTTCTTGGTATTTGGCCAATCTTGATAACTTGGAAGTGGTAAAACTGCTGTCGCAGGTAATTATGGATTTGGCGGAGGGAGAAATACAGCAGGGACTTTATCAATTTGATGTTAATTTATCGTTTGAGGCTTATCTGGAAAAAAGTTATTGCAAAACGGCTTCTCTAATTGCCAATAGTTCTAAAGCGGCTGCGGTTATAAGCGGGGTTTCTGCTGAGATAGCCCAAGATATGTATTATTACGGACGATGTATTGGTTTGGCGTTCCAGATAGTAGATGATATTTTAGACTTCACGGGTTCGACCGAATCATTAGGAAAGCCAGCAGGTTCGGACCTAAGAAGCGGTAATTTAACTGCACCCGTTCTATTTGCTTTGGAAGAAAAGCCTTCTTTGGAGGTAGCGATAGAAAGAGAATTTGCTGAAGAAGGGGACATCGAAGAGGCGATCGCTTTAATTAAAGAAACCAAAGCTATAGAAAGAACTCGCGAGTTAGCAGCTTCCTACGCGAAAAAAGCTGCGGACCATTTACAATGCTTGCCGCCTTGCGATTCTCGCGAAGCTTTAATTAACCTTGCTGACTATGTTTTAAGTCGCCTGTATTAAAGTAATGGTAATGGGTAATAGATAATGGGTGCATCTTAATTTGGCTAGCTAACTGGCATGGCTAAATGCACCCAATTTTTGTTTGTTAAAAAGCTAATCGGGATAAGCTCGCTATTAATCTAGTCCTCTGTAGGTTGGGTGGAGTGAAACGCAACCTTTCCCCCGGTATCTTATTAAATTGCTAGTCCCTAATCGGGATAAGCTCGCTATTAATCAAGGGAAATCCAAAGATTAAAATCTCCCCAGAGTACAATAGTATTGTTGGGTTCCACACTAACTGCACGCCCAACAATCAGGAATAATTATTTATTTGAAGAGCCCTCAAGCAAGATTGGGGGGAATTTTGCTGGCTCTATATTCAGGGGATGACTGATACTGTTCTAAATAAGTCCCAATTAACTTTTGGACATCTTCGCGTTTAACTTCTGTCGCTGTTTCTAAATTACCGGGTGTTTCAAAAAACAAAAGACTGTCAAGAGGTGCCATTGCTACCATCTGAAATAAAATGTGAATAACAGGAACGGGTACGGCTACTAAATTAGCTTCAGCGGTAGAAGAGGTAGCATCTTTAAGAGTAGGAAAAGCGTAAACTACCCGTTTTTCTAGATTGGGTTCGTTACGATTGCTCAAGGTAGTCATAACCCAATTTTCATCCAGGCTTTGCCAAACAAAATATTGAGGATGTTCTAACTGTTGGGCTAATAACTTCAGGGCAGGAGCGATGGCCAGGACAATTTTGGGCGTGTTTCCATCAGGAGGAGCATTATCGATGAGTGCTTGGATTTGTTCGTCTAAGTTCATAACATTTCTAACGAAAAAACTTTAAATTCTCAATAATTACAGAATCAACTACTAACCGGGTGTATTGCTAATGTAACAGTTGTTTTACTAGCAAAAAAAATGATGGCGGAAGTCTGCCAAATGGAAAAACCAATTTATCAGCTACTCAAAGAAGAATTACAACAATCCACCCATGCTTCCGAGTCGAACTGTTCGGAAGTAGCAGAAAGAATCAAAGAAGAAGTAAACCGGATTTGCACTGAAAGCAAACGAATTCAAGCCTCGGGAGAAGTCGAAAAATGGGCCCACAATTTGGCCCATCATCGCCTGCGGCAATGTCTTAGTTATTATAAGCTCGGTTCCAGGCAAGGCCGAGTGGAATTGCACAGTACCTTAAGTGCCATTATCTACAGGTACATCAGCCCTTCAGGGAAGGGGGCAAGCTATCAAGCTAGAGTAAACCTCATCGAGGATTTTCTCCAGCAATTTTATCTGGAATCTTTAAATGCCTTTCGGCGGGAAACCGAATTAGCTGCGACCTACACTCCGCGCACTAGATTAGAGCTAGCGGAATACATGGCCTTTACAGAAAGATATGGGAAACGAAGGATTCCTTTGCCAGGAGGTCGCAGCCAGCAGCTTATCGTGTTGCGGGCCCAAACCTTTTCCCAACAACAGCCGAAAGAAAATACTGTAGATATGGATCGCGCGGCGGAAGGCACAGGAGGCGACTCGGAGCAAAACTGGGGCGATCGTGCGTTGCATCAAGTACGGGATGCGATGGTGGCAAACGAAGGGAGTAGCGATTCGGAATCTCTGCGGGAAACCGTAATTTCTGAATTAATGGACTATTTGAGGGAAAAGCAACAAGAAGACTGCGCCGATTATTTTGCCTTGCGCTTGGAAGACTTACCCACGAACGAAATTGAGGAAATATTGGGTTTGACTGCGAGGCAAAGAGATTATTTACAACAGCGTTTCAAATACCATTTGCTCAAATTTGCTCTGGGACATCGATGGGAATTGGTTCATCAATGGTTAGAGGCGGATCTCGAACGCAATTTAGGCTTGACGCCTTCCCAGTGGGAAATATTTCTGAGGCAAATTAGCTCCGAGCAAGAGACTTTGTTAAATTTAAAGCAAGAGGGAAAGAGCGACGAAGCGATCGCTCAAACTCTCGAAATCAAAACGAACCTGGTCAAAAAGGAATGGTATAAACTTCTGGAGAAGGCTTGGGACCTAAGAAATAGTTTGAATTCCGGAACTGGAGCATCTACTGATGAATAACGAAACGAATAAAGACGCGGAAGCTTTTGAGCGTTGCCTCTTAAATTGGCTGTTGCCAGAGGAAGTTTCCGAGTCAACCGAAAGGGGGGAAGAAGAAAATTTCGACCCCTCCATCGACACTAATAATTTGGGTATGGAACTAGATTTAGACTCGATAGATCCGCTCGAATTAGAAGATGACGACTTTTTGCGTGCCAATAACGAACAACTCGCGGTAGGAGAAAGACCGATGTTAGTAGAAAATCGCGTTCAGACTTTATTAAAAGAGCGGCTCAAAACCCAAATTGAGCAAAAATTACCTATGTTTCCTTGGGAAGAGGAAATACAAGATTATCAAACTGATTATCCAGACTTGGAATTTACTCCATGGGTTCCCCCAACCCATACTTGGACCGCACATAAGCAAAATCTACGGTGGGGGCGATTATCTATTCCAACTACGGAAAATGTTTTTGCTCAGTTGCTCGACTCTTGCCAGAATTTGCTTCTATCCCAGATGCAGGATGGGGCAAAAATGGTCATGGCGGTGGATGGTTTATTTCCGGGGCAGTCTAAATTACTAAACGATATGAGCAATCAAGTTTTGCTCGGGGCAAGACGGGATAATTTAGACCCCAGTCTTATTCCTAGCAATTACGAAGATGCTAATTCTTACCAACAAATGCTTTTATCGTTATTGGCGGCTAAGGATATTATTAACAGTCTGACCATCGCTTGCAGGCCAAACGAACCAACTGCCCCCCGTCATTGGGAAACGGCTTTAGGGACAATTACTCTCCAGGCTGAATATCGAGCGTCTGAAACTGAGTCGGATAGCTGTTTGAGAATAAAAGCGACAATGCCTGCGGGAGGAAAGCTGCAACTAAAAGGGAATGAGAAGGTAGTCGGCCAACAACGGACTGAGAAGGGTGTTTTGGAGGTACAATTATTAAATCCTCAGCCGGACCAAACTTACGAGTTAAATGTAGGGTTCCACGATTGCTTTGTCAAACCTCTGAGGTTTGCTGTTCGTATCGAGCAGAATTAAGACGATTGGGAATTGGGCGCAGGTTGAGGGTTTAATTCTTTAAACCTCCAAATAAGACTTTGTATGTTTTCATCAGGGCAATTAGAACGCATACCGGTATTGGGACCGATCTGGCGACAAATTCAGAACTCCCCCAAACCAGTACCAGAAGATTCTCTTTTACTGCGGGTGATGGTGCAGGGGTTGGCGATCGCTGGTATTGTGGCGATCGATGTCTCTGCCGGCGTGGCTACGGATGAGGTGGCTCTGAGTCTCTGGGCTATACCTCTAAGTATTGTTGGTGCTACTTGGAGTTGGTACGCTCGCTACAAGCGTAATGTTGGTGTTAAGTTCTGCATAGCTATCGGTATGCTACTGGCTTTGGCGTCATTTTTGGGCAGCCTAGTGGTGGAGTTGAGCGATACTAGGCTGGTTTTGGCGGAACTGTTAATTCAACTCCAAGTTTTGCACAGTTTCGATTTGCCCCGCCGTAAGGATTTGGGGTATACGATGGTTATAGGTTTGATTTTGCTGGGGGTGGGAGCGACTATCAGTCAGACTTTGAGCTTTGCACCGATTTTGCTGGTGTTTGTGGCGATCGCTATCCCGGCTCTTATTTTAGATTATCGCTCTCGACTGGGACTGGCAAGGAGGCAAGATGTCTCTTCTACAGTCAAAGGGAAAAAGACTAATTTATCTTTACTATTTACTTCGAGTTTATCTCCGAAAAGATTTGCCTTCCTCTTGCTAGTAATTCTAGGACTGGGGTTGGCAATTTTTGCTTTTTTGCCCCGCCTTCCCGGCTATCAATTGCGGACTTTTCCGGTTAGCGCGCCTCTAGATTTTGAGGTGGAACAGTTCGACGGTCGCAATATCACTAATCCGGGTTATGTGGGTAGGGGCAACGATGATGGCGATGGTGATGGTTTGGGTAACGGTACTAATGTAGAATCTGGTCCGGGAAATATGGATTCTACTTATTATTATGGTTTTAATACGAAAATAAACCAGAACTTGCGGGGGGAGTTGACTCCTGAAGTGGTGATGCGGGTGCGATCGCAAGCTGAGGGTTTCTGGCGAGTGTTGGCTTTCGATCGCTATACGGGGCAGGGTTGGGAGATTTCCCGCAACGACAATACTTTTGCTGTAAACCGCCCTCGCTGGTCTTATCAATTTTATTTGCCTGCGATCGGTCTTAACGGTCCGAGGAGAGAAATCATCCAAACCTACACTATAGTTTCTATGTTGCCGAATTTGATTCCGGCGATGTATAAAGCAGAGCAGGTTTATTTTCCTACGGAAAAAATAGCGATAGACCCGGATGGTAATTTGCGATCGCCCCTGGAATTGCGGGAAGGTTTGACTTATACGGTGATTTCCGAGGTTCCCTATCGCGATCGCTCTCTTTTAAGTCAAGCAGAGACTAATTACTCGAAAAATATCGCGGAGCATTATTTGCAAGTGCCCCCAGCAATAGCGGATAAAGTTCGGGCAAAAACTGAGGAAGTTTTAGCACAAACGACTCAGGTGGCTGCAAACAAAAAAGCTCTGGATAATCCTTACGAAATAGCTCTTTATTTGGCTCAATATCTCAAGCAAAACCCGAATTATAAACTGCAAAAAGCACCGCCATTTTTACGGGATGACGAGGATTTGGTGGAGGCGTTTTTGTTCGGCTATAAAGATAGCGAAGAAGGGGAAATAATTACTGGCGGTTATGGCGACCATTTCTCTACGGTTTTAACTCTAATGCTGCGTTCTATAGGCATTCCAGCCCGGTTAGTGGCGGGCTATCAACCGGGAGATTTTAATCCGTTTACGGGTTTATATGTGGTGAAAAATACCGATGCTTATGCGATGACGGAGGTTTATTTTCCCGATTATGGCTGGTTTGCTTTTAATCCGATTCCGGGAATGCCTTTGATTCCTCCTTCTATTGAGGAGAATCAAACTTTTACTGCTCTTAAAACTTTTTGGAATTGGGTTGCGGGTTGGTTGCCTTCTCCGGTTACGGGGTTTTTGGAGAGGGTTGTTGGGGCGATTTTCCGTTGGTTGGGGGCGGCGATCGCTTGGTCTTTTGCTCTGTTTTCTCGGGGTTGGCAGGGCTTTTTTGCGGGTTTGATTTTGTTGACTGTTGTGAGTTTTGGTTGCTGGTTGCTGTATTTGTTGTGGCGGGGGTGGCGATACCGCAGGCGGTTGGCGAAGTTGCCGCCGATGGAGAGTTTGTATCGGCAAATGTTGGATTTGTTGGCGGTTAAAGGTTTTAAGAAGAGGCGATCGCAGACACCTTTTGAGTATGCCAGGGCGATGAGGGAGGTTGATGGTAGCGACGGGGAGGCGATCGGTCGAATTTCGGGGGCTTATGTCAATTGGCGTTATGGGGGGAAGAGTGTTAATTTGCCTGAGTTGCGAGAGTTGTTGCGTGGTTTGAAGGGGAGTAAAAACAATTAATAATTAACAATTAACAATTAACAATTGGGTTATTAGTGAGGTTCGTGTTGTATGGGAAGAATGAAAAATCAATCGTTATCTGAAATTGTTCGCATCCATGTTTTTGTCTCTGGCAAGGTTCAAGGGGTGGGTTATCGCTATGCTACTGTTAGCGAAGCCCGAAAACTGGGTCTTGGCGGTTGGGTGCGAAATTTGCCCGATGGTAGGGTGGAGGCTGTTTTTGAGGGAACCAAGGAAGCGGTGGAAAGGATTATTGTTTGGTGCGATCGGGGTCCCGCGCCGGCTTTGGTTAGCGATGTTGAGGTGGAATATCGAGAACCAGAGGGCATCGAAGGGTTCGAGGTGAGGATGTAGGAAGGGGGAGTTGGGAAAATGCGATCCGTTTTACGGCGGTTAGCAGCATCGATCTGCTCTTGAGAAATGGCTCCACTTCTTGGCGATCGCTCTCTTAATTCGGCTATTTTTTTGAGCGTCGATCGATTTGGCGAGTTCCCCCTGACTGGTGTCCTACTCATGGGAGCGGAAATGTTTGCT
>CALKCV010000447.1 GCA_938083405.1 uncultured Microcoleaceae cyanobacterium
GAGGAACGGGTTTATATATTAAGGCAATTGTGCGGGGGTTGAAAATTCCGAGGGTGGCACCGCAGGAGGAGTTAAGAGCCCGGCTTGTCTCTCTGGGTAAAACCCAATGTTACCAAATGCTGCAACAGGTGGATCCGCTAGCCGCGCGGAAAATTCACCCTAACGATTTGGTGAGAATTTTACGAGCCCTGGAGGTGTTTTATGTAACGGGCAAGTGTATTTCGGGGCAGCAAGGTGAAAGTCCGCCGGATTATCCGATCCTCCAGATAGGATTGGATTGCGAGACGGATAAATTGCGCGATCGCATCCAACGCCGAACGGAACAAATGGTGGCGGCGGGTTTTGTGGAAGAGGTGGAATTTCTCTGCCAGAAGTACCGGGAAGATTTGCCTTTATTAAATACTTTGGGTTATGCAGAGATGAAACAATATTTAGCGGGGGATATTAGTTTGGAGGAAGCTAAAGAGTTGACTGTTTTGCACACTCGCCAATTTGCTAAAAGACAAAAGACTTGGTTTCGGGCGGACGATGGAATCGAGTGGTTCGATGCCGACGCGCCGGATTTATTGGAGAAGGTTTGGCAGCGAGTCGGTATAAGTAATTAATAATTAATAATTAATAATTAATAATTGTCGGACTCTCATCGTTCTAGTGGCGAGCGAGCGTTAATAATTGCGCCATCCCCTGGGGAATTTTTGAACAAAAATGCCGCCGGCCGCGACTACTTAAATCGCTCTTCGCGATCGCTACGAACTAAATCTAAAATCTATTTAACATTAACTAAATTTGGTCTTTTGGGAAAAAACAGTTCCCAGAAGGTCCCCTATTGGGTAAAATCCCTTGAAGATTAATTGAGGGAAACGAAAAACCATGGGTTTGATTCAATATATTAAAGTAGCCATGCTCAATAGCTTAGGAGTCTTAGTCGGCATCGTCTGGGTGCCGGTGGATCGAGCGGTGGCTCAATCTTTGCCCCCTAAAGAATTAGACGTCCAATTTACCCAAACGGCAGATTTTTGGGACTCGGAGGCCCCTTTATTGGAAACGGTGCAATCCCTTCAAGGTCAAAATCCACCTCTGGCCTTTTCCCAAGCAAAATCCTTAGAAGAACTGTACCAACTGCGCGATCGCCTCAAAATCGAACTAAACCAAGCCTCCGAACCCCCAAAAACTGCCGATTACGACAAACCCTGGAAATACGAACTCCAACTAAAACAATATGAAAGCCTCCTTAAAAACCTGCGAGAAATAGAAGCAAGAATCATCCTGGAACAAAAAGCCGCAGAAAATTGGGAACGAGGGCTCGAACTCGCAAGCGTAGCAGTGAAAAAAGGAAAAAACGATACTCCCAGCGCCGAGAGTTGGGCGGAGGCGGAAGACTTCTGGCGAGAAGCGATTAAAAACCTGCGGCAAATACCTCCAGAATCAATGCTGGCAGAACAGGCCATCGAAAAAACTATCCAATATCAAGGATATTTAGCGATCGCCACTTACGAAAGATTAACCGCAGTCCGCACTGTGGCGACTACCTCCAGAATAAAAGGCAACTCCTTTAGAGTCGCGGCAGGTCGAGATCCCGGTTTCACCATCTACGGCGATACCAACCGAGACGGTGGAACGAACCAAGAAGACAAAGCCGGCAAAACTAAATGGTCTTTGGGCGAAGGCCCCCTGATGCTATTTAACAACGACGACGACGATGGCGATCGCATCCCCGACTGGCAAGACGGACAAGTAAACGGTACGGAAGACGAGGCAGACCTGGCTATAGTCAACCTCAACATCGCCCCAGAGTATGCCGGTTCGGAGATTTACCTCACGACCGATAGCGATGCGAGCGCTCGTATTAACGTATTTCAGAAAACCGCCACTGGATGGCAAGAAATAGACCTGTCTGGGAAAGTGCCCCTAGAATTTGCCGAAAATATCGTTTTCGGAGTAGAAGCGAAACAATTCGCAGATCGCAATTGGACGGGAGTAGTTAGCTTGAAGGCGATCGCCAAAAAGGACGGCAAAGAAATAGCCTTCGATGGGATGGTCGTGGGAGTAGTTCCCTGGATCGTCTCCCCCAACACGGCCCCAGTGACAGAAATTCACGTCAGCGATCGGGGTTTCGACAACCAAGAGTTCGTCGCCCAAATCCAACAAATAGTCGAAAAAACCGGCATCACCGCCAAAATTATCCCCGGCGGTCCTACCTGGATGCAAGATACCAAAGAAATAGGCTACGTTCAGTTTCCCCGCGAAGGCAAAGTCGAAAATTATAACGTCGCCCTCGAAGCCAATAGCAATAATTCTGCAAAAACCGAGACTTCTACTCAATCCCTGTTGAATCAAGACTTCGGCTGGTTTGAAATAGGCGAACCCCGGCAACTGGCTCCTGTCAACCGCTGGTCCGATGCTTTAGGAAATTTAACAGTTACTCCACCGCTGCCCGGCTATCCAATGGGGAGGGTTTATTACGGCGATTCTGGGGATGCCAGTTTGGACCCCGAGATTATCGACTTTATCAAAGCCCAAAAATTACAAGGACCGCCAGTGGGTATCGATACCTCCTGGTTGCTGACTCGCCACGTTGACGAGATTATTAGTTTTCTTCCGAGTCCAAGCGGCAAACCGTTAATGGCGATCGTCAGTCCCGAAGCCGGAATAGAAATGTTAGAAAAACTCGCCAAAATGGGTTACGGGCAAGCTGCGATTAATCGCGGTTTAAGCACTCAAACTACGGTAAGGGCTGCCCTGGCAAATGAAACTTTAATTCAGCACAATCTCAATCTACAACGCAAGAAATTGAACCCTTTATTAAAGAAGTTGAAAAGGGAGTTTGAACT
>CALKCV010000448.1 GCA_938083405.1 uncultured Microcoleaceae cyanobacterium
TGCGGTCGCTCAACTTCTGGTACTCCTCAAGGAAGACTGCTAAAAAAGTAGAGTAGTAGAAAAAAAAAGCAATACAAAAAAAGCTATAGGCTTGCGTGCTAATTGATGAGTGAAAGTTTAAAAAAAACAGCTAACTAGAGAAAAGTCTTTGCCCGGATTATTGATGGATAATTAAGAAGATCTTAAATCGAGCTTCATTATTGAGTGAAGTTCTATGTTTAGCTGCTAAAATTTAGAAAAATTGTCTTTATTTAATGCCATATTAGAGATCCATAACGATCCGAAGGCAGAGATAACAGCCGCTCTTAACCACATTATTAATTGAATTGAAGTCTGGAGGTACTAATCATGTCTGTACGTTTATATGTTGGCAATTTGCCAAAAGATGTTATCGAGCGTCAAGAATTACAAGAAATTTTTGCTGAAGAAGGAGATTCGGTTGTAACTAAATTGATTTCCGACCGCAAAACTGGTAAGTGTCGAGGATTTGGTTTTGTAACCGTAACCACGGACGAAGAGGCGGACAAAATTATTGAAAAATATAACGGCTCGATGTTCAAAGAAAGTCCTTTGAAAATTGAAAAAGCCTTGCCTCGGTCTAAGGGTAAAGAGGATTCTAATTCTCAAGAGGAAGAACCTCGCAAAACAAACAGGGCACCCGCACCAGGAAAAGCGAAAAAGTCTCGTCGTTCTGACAGGGATAAAGATAAGTTCGCTCCCAGCAATTCTTCTAGTTCTAATAACGAAGCAGTGCAACCAGATCCTCGCTGGGCTAATGCTTTGGCAGAACTTAAGGAGAAGTTGGCGGCTACTACTAATTAGTTGGTTAACGGTTGAGAAAATTAGCTTTGTAGTTATCGATAAAAGCTCCTGTTTTTAAGCTAACTTAAAAAAGCGCGATCGCTCTGTTTACAATAAAATAGAGCGACCGCGCTTTTTCGATTATCTTCAATACTGGCGCGAACGATCGATATAGAACGCACAGAATAAATCGCGCGAAGAGAGCGATCGCTTCTAATAATTACAACACGTTCGCCCTCAGCAATGCCACTGGCAAACACAACATTTTCTTCGGAGTCGAAACATAAGCTCGTCGGTTAAAAACATCGTAATTGTTGCTTTCTATGGAATCTAAAATTTTGCTATAAAGCATTAAAGCTGCCCAGACCGGCCAACGAATATCCCTAGTAAGATTGGTAATACCTTTCTCTGCTTCTACAAAAAACTTTCGCGCCCGTTGAATTTGGAACTTCATTAATTCCCGCCAGCGATCGTCTATAACTCCGTTAAACAGATCTTCCTCAGTATAGTTAAACAATGCTAATTCATCCAGAGGTAAATAAATTCGACCTCGACGAGCATCTTCTCCTACATCTCGCAGAATATTAGTAAGTTGATTGGCAATTCCAAGAGCGATCGCCTCTTCGGTAGGATTATAACTTTCTTTATCTCGATTCCAAGCTGCCATAGATTGGGGCTTATCTACTCCCATGACCGCCATCGACATCAAACCTACCGTACCGGCAACCCGGTAACAGTAAAGTTCCAGTTCCTCAAAAGTATCGTAGCGACTGCGGTACAGATCCATTTTTTGACCGGCAATCATATCTCGAAAGGGCTGAATTTCGATGGGGAATTTAGAAAGAGTATCTACTAAGGCCACGTCAACGTCGTCGATCGCCCGACCTGCAAATAAAGATTCCAGGTGTTCTTCCCAGCGATCGAGGGTTTCAAAGGTTGTTGACTCGGCCATCGGGCCATCTACGAGTTCGTCAGTGCGGCGACACCAAACGTAAATCGCCCAAATCGCTTTCTTCTTGGCCTCGGGCATTAGCTGAGTGCCTAAGTAAAAAGTTTTGGAATGGATCGCCGTGATTTGACGACAGAGCTCGTAGGATTCTTCTAAAGAAGCCAGAGGTTTCATGGGGACAGGTTTAGACAGTTGCAGCATTCTTCGCTGGCTGAGTTGTTGGTGGTTGCAGGTTGGCATCAGATTTTTTATTAGAAGCGATCGCCTGCGCTGTCAGTTTACCAGAAAGTACGGCGCCTTCCATACTCGCTAAATAGCGCTGCATCGTATAGTCCCCAGTTAAGAAAAAGTTGGCAATGGGGGTTTTCTGAGAAGGACGGCACTTCTGGCGACCTGGGGTGGCCTTATAGACAGAACGGGGCGTTTTGACAACGTGGTATTTTAATAATTTGGCCGTATCTTCGCCCCTAAAGTGTTGGGGAAAGAGTTTTTCTAACTCGGCCATCGTAGCTTCTACTATTTCTTTATCGGATTTACTTATCCACTCCTTGGCGGGGGCTAATACTAATTCCAACATCGACCTGTCTGGGTTGGCATATTCCTTACAGGTGTTGCTCATGTCGGCGTAAACGCTGAGTAGGGGCGATCGCGAGAATAGCAGGTGATCTATCTCTGTTAGTTTGCGATCGAACCACAGATGCAGGTTTATTACTGGGACTCCTTCTAGTCCTTCTAGCTTTTGGAAATACTCTAATTCTTTCCAGGGCTCGGGCAGCATGAGTTTCAAAGGATCTACTGGCATGGCAGATACATAGATATCTGCTGTTAATTCTCGATCGCCTTCTCCCTTTGACCCTCCCATCAGAAACCCGCGTACCGTCCCATCGTCGTCGAGCAAGAATTCTTTGATGGGGGCGTTTAGATGAACTTCTCCACCGCGATCGCTGATGTAGTTTACCAGCGGTTGGCACAGTCGCTCCGTGGGGGCACCGTCCAGAAAGGCCATTTTTGAACCGTTTTTCTCTTGCAGAAAACGATTTAGGGCCGTCAGGATTACGGTTGAGGATATTTCTTCGGGTCCGATGAAGTTTAGGGCCTTTGACATGGCGATAAATACTTCTTTCTCTACTCTCGGCGGTACGTTTTGCCGCTGCAACCACTCGGAGAAGGAGTATTTATCCATTTCCTCGACGTATTTCTGACCTTTGAGTATGGCTGGTATTAAGCCTAAGCCAAACTTGATTTTTTCTGGCCAGGTGAGCATCGCGTTATTGCGCAAGATGGCTACCATGCCGTTTACTGGTGCGGGGATGTCGGGAAAGTCAAACCGGGAGTAAGTTCCCGGTTTTTCTGGTTGGTTGAAGATCATGGAATGTTGTTTCCATTGCAGCCGATCTTCGATATTTAGTTCTTTGAATAATTGCAACATATTGGGGTAGGCCCCAAAGAATATATGAAGACCTGTTTCGTACCAGTCGCCGTCTTCGTCTTTCCACGCGGCGACCTTGCCCCCGAGAACGTCTCGCCGTTCTAATACTATGGGGGTGTGACCTAGGTCGGTTAGATATTTAGCGCAAGATAGGCCTGCTAGACCTGCTCCCGCGATCGCTACTCGCATTTTGTTGGTTTGGCCTTTTTTCTGGGTGTCCTTTTGAGATAGTTTACAAGTCTTTACAAAATTAAGCAAGTTTTCCTCAAAGGATTTCTCTGGGGCCAAGTTTCCCTGGCTAACAGGGCCAGAAGTGGAGTAAAACATTGGGTGCATCCCAATTTTGAAGAAAACCAAGAAATTACCGCTTCTTGGAACGTTTGTTCTTGGTGTTAGTTGGGCAACTAACCGGATAACAGGCGAGACGCCTGTTCTACCAACTGACAAAAA
>CALKCV010000449.1 GCA_938083405.1 uncultured Microcoleaceae cyanobacterium
AGAGTGGTAATGCTGATACCAACGGGACTGGTGTAGAACGCTTTGGCAAATCTCTCTTCGCTGGCCTGTAGGGCAGATTCGTGCAACTTTCGCTCCGTGATGTCCTGGACTATGCCTGTGATGCGACCGTTGTCTATGGCTACTTGTTCGCAGACAAAACGTTCGTTGCCGTTGGCTAAAATTATCCGATAGTCCATGCTGTAAGCTTTGCCCTCGTACAAAGCCTTATCTCTGGCCAATTGAACTAATTTTCGCTCTTCTGGATGAATGAATTCTAAAAAGTTCTCTTGGTTAAGCTTTGCGGACCCTGGCGCTAAACCCAGAATGCGATACATTTCATCGGAACCGTGGAACCGACCTGTTGGGATGTCTAAATCCCAATTGCCTAAATGGGCGATGCTTTGAGCGTTGGCGAGACTGGCTTGATTTTCGAGGGCAGATGCTTGGGCGTATTTACGTTCTGCCACTGTGGCTGCTAAAACGAGGGCGGTTACAGCCAGCACTACGCAAAAGCTTTGTAGGGAAAAAACTGCCTGGGAAATATTATTTCCGTGTTTGAGAAAAGGACCGCTTTCTCTAGCTATGCCCCAGAGTGCAAACCCAGTTACGATCGAGTTTGCTAGGGTTGTCACTCTGAGTGAGAATCGCAGAGATGCCCAAACTACAAAGGGAAAAAACAGATATTCCAAGGGATAGGGCGCGTTGAGAATTCTGGTTCTCGAACAGAAGACGTACCAACCTACAGGCAGCAACAGCAGCAACCAGACCCCTATTTCTAACAACAGCCAGACATTTTCATTTTTATCGCTCGATCGCAACCGAAGCCAAGTTAAGACTATGGGCGTAATTATTAAAATCCCCATGATGTCTCCCAACCACCAAACCCTCCAAGTCCTAAAAAGTAGGTTCCACTCCGATAGCCCGATCGCTGTGGCGCTGCCAAGGATGGAATTAATTAGTGTCGAGAGGCCCGCCCCTAGTATTACTAATGCTAAAACGTCTTTTTGCCGTTCTAGTCTAGTCGAAAATCCTACTTTTTCTAGCAGATAAGCTCCCACCCAGGCTTCGAGGCTGCTGCCAATAGCGTAAATTAAGGCAAGGGCTAAGTCCGCTTCTGCCTTCGATATGTCAAAAAAGAAGGCTCCCAGGGCGACTCCTGGCCAGGTCTTGCGCCCACATAACAGTAGGGCAGCTAGGGCTATACCTGCTGCGGGCCACATAGCTGCTGCCGTTCCATCTGGGGTAAAAGTTGAGATAGCGAAAGCGAATTTGGCTGCTAAAAAATAGCTAATGGCGATCGCTCCTGCTGCGATTAAATATTGCGCGCTTTTTAATTCTCTGCTAACCATAAGGTCGTGGCATTTTATTTTCTAATTTTTTTTACTTAGAAGTTTTTTACTTTTTCTACTTCTAATTTCTAACTATGCTCCCCCTTCCTTTGCCAGTTCTAATCTCAATCTTAACTCTGGTGACTAACTTGAGGTCTGGAAGGGGCGCATTAGCCCTACCTCGAAAAAATAGACCTCGTGGCAAAAATCAATATATTTTCTACAAATAAGTAAAACCAGAAGAGTTAAAAATATCAAAATCCGGACGTTCGCTCTTTTCTTCTGATGTGTTTTGAAACAAAATTGTAAATGCACCCGCCCCTATCCTTTCTTGCGGAAACATTCGATAGCAAGGAATTTCCGTTAAATGGGATTGGTAAGCGGCTAAATGGGGAATGGCTACGGGTTCAAATTCTGGAAATTTCGACAAAAACCATTCGCTTACTTTCTCATTTTCTTCCTGGGAATAAGTACAAGTCATATAAGCAAGATAACCTTTTGCCGCGACTATTTTGCCGGAATTGGCTAAGATTCTTTTTTGCCGATTGGCATTTTTATTAATATTCACTGGATGAAAGCATCCCACTGCTTTCCCTCCTTTTGCTAATAAAGATTGACCGCTACAAGGTGCGTCCACTAGGACTGCATCTGCTGTTTTTGGTATCAATTCTGCGAGGATATTTGAATCTTTACAGCTTACAATTGCAGGACTAATTTCGCACCGCTTTAAATTAGACATTAACATTCCAATGCGTTTGCCAATAACTTCGTTACAGAGGATTAAATCTGGTTCTAAAGCTATCTTCGCAAATATACTTTTGCCTCCGGGTGCCGCACACATATCTAATACTAAATTGACTGGTTTGGTAATAGTTAATAAAGTCGTGGCGGCAAAGATAGAGGAAAAATCGAGACAATAAAAGCGACCTTTTTCGTGGAGTGGATGTTTTCCAGGTCTTGTTTCTACAGCCAGGCGATCGCTAAATTCTGGTTGCCAATATATCGGTTTTTCTACAATAAATGGATGAGGATTTGGCGGTTCCTTTCGCCAGAGAATGCAGGGATTAAATGGTTTCGGATTGACGATCGCTTCAATAAATTTTTCTCTTTCGGCAGAGTCATCAAATAAACGATTGCTTAGTTTAACTAATAGTTTGGAAGGTTTATTTTGCTGCATTTCATATTTGTTTCTGAGACTCTCTATCTAGCGATCGGTGGGGGGTGCATTTCAATTTTGAAAACAAAAAATTAATGCTTTTGGGAAGCTTGTTAGTTGTTAGTTGGAACCTTGTTAGTTGCTAGTTGTTTGCCAATATGAGATGCTGCCGACGTTTACCCTCGTTCAATCCGTATTCGCAGCAGCGATCGCCTCTTTCCTTTCGGCTATTAACTTCGGTTTCAGATACAAATCTTCCACCAAAGCAGACCCACCGGCAAACCACGGCGGTACGATTAAAGCGCCAATAATTCCTAATAACTGAAGCCCGACCAAAACCGACAACAATTGATATAAAGGATGAACTCCCACCGAGGAACCAACTAGGAACGGATCCAGTACATAAGTTTCCACATTTTGGATAATGTAATATAAAATTAACACCCACAAAAACAACCATCCACCTTTAGCGATCGCCACAATTAATGCTGGAATTGCTCCCAAAAGCGGACCGATAAAAGGAATTAAATTTGTCACCGCAGCAATGGCACCCAAACCTAAAGAAAAATCCTGCAACCCTAACAAACTCAAACCGGCTGTAGTTGCCACTCCTAAAATTAGCGAAACTAAAATCCTCCCCCGAAGATAACCTCCCATTCTTAAGCTAACAGGAACTACTTGTGCTTCTAAACGCTGGTTCCAAGGCTGAGGAAAAAACTGCACCAAGCTATTTATTAAAGTCTGGCTATCTGCCACCATATAGCCGGAAATAAATAAAGCTAAAATCAGACTGACAACGGCCCCTAAAACTCCTTTAGTGATGCTATAAGAGCGCAATAATAATTGTTGGCTGGAACGAATTACCCAACTGGTTATAGATTTAGTGTCAAAAAGTCGCTCTACCCAATCGGGAGGATTTTGACTTAAAGAACTAGCAAAATCTTCTATAATGCTACTAATGCTTTCAGAAAATAGCGGTAACTCGCGCAGGAGTTGTTCGATTTGCTCGAATACAGGAGGACCTATTACGAACGCTAAACCTGTAACTCCGGCAATTAAGAGCGAGTAAACAATAATTACCGCTATCCAGCGGGGCACTTCCATGCTTTCTGCCCAGTTTACGACTGGAGCGATCGAGGCGGCTAGCACTACTGAAACCATTAATAATACTAGCAAACCTCTTAGCTGCCACAATATTAATATGGTAAAAAAACCGACAATAAGTAGCAGCACTGTTGAAATTGAAATTGAAATTTGTCGCTCTGAATTCATTGTTTGGCAACGGATTTTGTAACGGATTTAACGGATGGGGCAATTAATAATTAACAATTAACAATTAACAATTAACAATTAACAATTAACAATTCTAATTTCTATGCCAAATTGTCGCGCTTCCTGGTTTATCTATTAGGCTAATTCCTAGTTCTTGCAGTTCGTTGCGAATTCGATCTGCTTCTGCGAAATCTTTGGCTTTTCTGGCAGCTTGTCTTTGTTCGATTAAGCTTTCGATTTCTCCATCGCTTAAACCTCCAGAGTCAGTGGAACTTTCCTCGGTTTCTGGTTTTACTTCTAACCCCAATACTCTCGATAAAGTTACCAGATTTTGCCATTTTTCCTTTAGCACTTCTGAAGGTATTTCTGTTTTGCCTTCGTGGACTAAAACATTCTTCTCCCGACGCAATTCTTTAGCTAATTCAAACAAAACAGCTAAACCTCCAGGAGTATTAAAATCCTCATCCATTGCTGTCTGGAACTGTTCTACACTGTCGTTGGATGGTTTATTGTCCGCTAGAATTTTTTCTGGTTCTTCCCAACCTAATTGAGAAGCAGTTTGATAGCCAAATAACAGACCTTCTTTAAGAGTATTCCAGCCATTTTCCGCAGAAGCGATCGCCTCATCAGTAAAATCAATTGGTTTGCGATATTGGGCAGTTAAAACAAACAGTCGCAACGCCATCGGTTCCACCGGTCTATTTAATAAGTCTCGAATTGTGGTAAAATTGTCCAAAGATTTAGACATTTTTTCCGCATCAATAGTCACAAAACCATTGTGCAGCCAATATTTAGCTAAAGTTTTGCCCGTGGCAGCTTCCGATTGAGCAATTTCGTTTTCGTGGTGGGGGAAAATTAAATCCGCGCCTCCAGCATGAATATCGATGGTGTCGCCGAGGCGATCGCGAACCATGGCCGAACATTCGATATGCCAGCCTGGCCGCCCCGAACCCCAGGGCGACTCCCAGGCAGGTTCCCCCGGTTTGGCCCCCTTCCACAGAGCAAAATCGTAAGGATTTTTCTTTTTGGAAGCATCAGGCGCTTCTACCTCCACTCTACCGCTGGCCCCAGCCTGCATTTCTTCCAAGCGGCGGCCGGATAATTTGCCGTATTCGGCAAAATCTTCGACTTTATAGTAAACGTCGCCACCAGCATAATAGGCAAAACCTTTGTTTTCTAGTTCGCGGATCAGTCGTTGGATGCCGTCGATGGTATGGGTTGCCCGGGGATATTCGTCTGCTTCGAGGACGTTTAAGCGTTTCATGTCCTCGAAGTAAGCTTCTGTAAATTTTTCGGCCACTTCTTCCATGGAACTGCCGTTTTCCCTGGCCCGATTGAGAATTTTATCGTCGATATCGGTAAAATTTTGGACGTAACGGACTCCATAGCCCCGCCAGATTAAATATCGTCGGATGGTGTCCCAAACTATGTAGGAACGGGCATGGCCGACGTGGCAGTAGTCGTAAACCGTGACTCCGCAGCAATACATCCGCACTTTGCCTGGTTCTATGGTTTCAAAGGGTTGTAGGCTGCGGCTGAGGCTGTTGTAAACTGTTAGAGCCATAAGAAATTTGTTCTATTGTAATGACTGATGGATTTAATTTTTCATTATTATAAAGTATCGTTGCTCCATGCTTTGACGCGATAAAATATTCTAAATACTTATTAGAGCAAAAGTTAGAGGCTAGGGAATAAAGTTTATGCCATCTACCGATCGTAACTCCGCTGCCAATAATTCTTCACAGGAAAACCCCGAGCTAAATGCGGGCTTAAAGGCTTTAAAACAACAAAAATATCGAGAGGCAATTGCTTTTTTAGAAGGTATTGAAAGCGAAGAAATTGAAGCTCAAAGTTATGTAAAAGCCCAGATGGGATTGGTTCTGGCTTACGAAAAAACTAAGCAATTGGAAAAAGCGATCGCTCTGGTTCGCCAACTCCAAAAAAGTCGCTATCCAAAAGTTCAAACTTGGGCAAATACCGCTCTTCAAAAATTAGACAAATCCCAAGGCAAGCAACAAGAGCCAACGGGGTTTGTTGCTTATGAAAATCCTACCAGCGAACCTGCCATACCGCGACCAGCAAAACTTAAGGCGCCGTCGGCGGGCGCGGAGGAAGAATCTGCTAATATCCCCTCTATGGTTAAGGTGCGCGGTGCGCACCCTACTACTAACTCTATAGTTAAGGTGCGCGGTGCGCGCCCTACAGAAGAATCAGCAAAAATCCCCTCCATACCATCAAGCGCCACCTCAAAAACCAAAACCCCAGAAGTCGCAGAAGTCGCAGAAAATTCAACCGTTGAAACTGAACCAACGAAGGTAGTTAATTCAGAAGAAGGAAGAAAGTGGCGGCAAGCAGAAAGAGCAAAAGCAGCCCGTCGCCTCAAAAAAGTCAAGTTAACTCGCTTTTGGTTTGAGTTGGCAGCTACAGTCATGGCTCTATTTTGGTTTGCTCGGGCCATAGTCATGCTGTTTATGGATAAGACTAACGATTTTTTAGTCTGGCTGCCTCGCGTTAGACCCATTCAAGCATTCTATCGAGACCCAACTCAGAATTTAGCCATTGCTTTAATCTTGCTTTTTGTTCTCTCTCCCTGGTTAATAGATGGCCTGCTGAAATTGCGTTACGGTCTCGAAACTTTGCCTCTTACAGAGTTATTGAAACGCAGCCCAGAAGCTCATAAATCGGTCAGAAAATTCTCGAAAAAGAAAAATTTGTCCAATATCACTTTAAAAATAATACCGCTTGCCGTTCCTTTAGCTATGAGTTATGGGTGTTGGCGTCGGTTTGCCAGGATAACCGTTACTCGCGGCTTATTAGATTCCTTGGATGAGGACGAAATAGCTACTATTTACGCGAGAGAGTTGGGCCACATAGAGCGATGGGATTTTTTGGTGATGTCTTTTGCTACTGTTTTGCTTCTGATTCCCTACTCTTTATACTGGTTATCGGCTTATGGGGCGGATCGAGGGGCGGAGTTGCTCCAAGGTGGTTTTCCAGAACGCCTCCCCCAGCCAGCAGTCAAGGTTTTATCCTATATAATATTAGGTTTGCGGCCCGTAGCAGCGGTAATTTCCAGTTTGGCTTACGGGCTATTTTGGTTGATGCGATGGTTGGTATTGTGGGTTTCCAGGCGGCGGGTTTATTATAGCGATCGCTTTGCCTGCGATTTAACCACTAATCCCAACGGCCTGACTAGGGCGCTTTTGAAAATTTCTCTCGGCATTGCAGCGTCCATTCGAGAAGAGGGACAAACTACTGCTTTCTTGGAAGGGTTCGATTTGTTGCTCCCAGTGGGAGTCTATCAGGGAATGAGTATTGGTAGCGTTGGTTTGCATTCAGACTTTGAGTCTATTTTGCACTGGGATCTTGCTAATCCTTATCGCCAATGGCTGACGGTTAATAATACTCATCCTTTAATGGGCGATCGCCTCAAAATATTGGGTTTTTACGCTAAATTCTGGAAATTGGAAACCGAACTCGATTGGGAACAGTCACGGGCTAAAGGCCCTGATAATCCTCCTTCTTTCGATCGCCAAAAGCTGCTTATGTTAGGGGCACCTTTCTTTGGTATTCCTCTAGGATTGTTAGTGGCCGTTGCTTTTTGGCTTGTTGGTGGCATTTTCTATTTGCTTAATTGGTGGCAAGTCGATTGGCTTTTCGGGGATTTTTGGCTTTTGGCAGGTTGTCTGCCTCTTGGCTATAGCTTGGGAACTTTTATTCGGATTAATCGCTTTTTTCCAGATATTAGGCCCAGGAAAATATTGGATGACCCTTCTTTGCCAGAACTTTTGTCCTCCAAAGAAGCCCTACCTTTGGATAGCCAGCCGGTTCGCTTGCAAGGTAAGCTTTTGGGCAGAAGGGGCGCGAGTGGCTGGCTGGGACAAGATTTGATTATCGAAACTAGCACCGGCTTGGTGAAATTACACCATCTTTCTAAATTTGGCCCTTTTGGCAATCTTTGGCCTAAGTCAACTCGTCCCTGCGATTTGGTGGGTAAGTCGGTGACGGCTACTGGTTGGTGGCGACGGGGGGCTACTCCTTGGCTGGATTTAGACAGTTTGCGCTCTGAAAGTGGTAAATCTATTGACAGCCATCATCCTGTCTGGTCAACGATCGTGGCGGGTGTCACCGCTTTATGGGGTACTTATATTATTTATCGAGGCGGCTTTTAGCAAAGCCACTAAGGAGATGCGCCCGAGTAAAAAAAATAATTCTTGCCCCTTATGTCTTACAATATTCGATCGTGGCTATTTTGTCGGAATGCTTCCTAGAAATTAAAGGTTACAAGAGAAAAAAAATCAAAAATTGAAATAAAACCAGCCTTTATGTTAATCTCTTAAGAGATCGACTTCACTCAGCTAACCAAAGAGGTTGATTTTTTGGCGATCGCCGATTATCTGTGCTAATATTGGTAAAGTGTTTGAGTTTGTCTAAAAATAGAGCTAAAGCTCAAAAAAATTTGTCTGGTAACTTTACTTTTAGCGAAATAGTGTGGTATCTTGGATAATGGCTTTGACCTACCTATTCCGATGGAGGATATGGGAGGTAATGAAGAATTAATGCTGGGAAAGGTTTTTGGCATTAAGTTTGAAAGAAGCCGAGAAATTAGTAAAGTGTTCGTGTTTGTACGCTCGAAGAGTAGTAAGCTAATTACAGAGCGGATGCCCTGGGGTAAGTTTTGCAGAAATAGAAATTATCTGCGGTCGCT
>CALKCV010000450.1 GCA_938083405.1 uncultured Microcoleaceae cyanobacterium
CGCGATAGTCGAAATGTAGCAAATACCAAAGCTCAAAGGCTTCATTAGAATAAGCAACTTTAATCCCATTTTTTTCTGCATAGCTAATAGCTCCATTAAAGTCATCCGGTTTCCAAGAGTCGCGATCGAACACGCACCAAACCCGATCGTATTCTCCTTCTTCCAGGCTAATTTTTATTGTCTTTCTCACCAAATTTAGAGGATTTGTTCCCAAACCTCGAACGTCAATTGCATATTGAGGTAAGGGGAAGCTTTTAAAATAATTTGGCTCCGTTTTTTCCCCTTCGCAAACTATTAAAAAAAGCTCGATCGCCTCCCGGGTAGCGACAGTTTTGTTTCTATCTAAATAACCGCGATCGCTCGTTTTTTTGGCATTATAGCGCCTTCGCTTATTTCCCTCTATTTTCATTACCGAAAAGTTGGCTTAAATTTTTAATAAAAGGTATGGCACCGTATCTCCCTTTAAGATAATCTTTTTCCAAGTTAGCATCATTTTCTCTTTTAAACTCTACCAGCGAATATAAATCGCTAGCACTGTGCCTGTTTTTTTCCAAAAACCAGATTTGGTCCCGTCTAAAAATTTCGTTGCTCAGTAAATTAGTATTGTAAGTCATAACAATTAATTGAGCGTTCTGGGGGTTACTTTCTTTAGAGTTGAACAAATTAATAATAGCGCGAGCAATTAAGGGATGCAGTCTAACATCAAATTCATCTATCCCTAAAACCCCTCCTTTTTTTAAAGCATTGATAATGGGGAGTGCCAAAGCAAACAGCTTTTTAGTTCCAGCGGATTCGTTTTTAGCTAAATCGAATATTTTTTCCGATGCCACCTTTCCTTCGCCATCGAAACTTTTACGAACAATTTGAACGTTATCTGGGTAATTGTCTCCTATTTTAATGTCATCAATGCTTAAATCTAACTCTTTTATTAATTTCACAATCTCCTTTCTATATTTAGTTTTTTTAAAGTTATTAAGCCTTAACTTTCCATCGAGTAAAATCAGATTAAACTTCTTCTCAAACCAAAGTAATATTTTTGTAGAAATAGTGGCGTTACGCTCCGCATTTACTGATAAAAATAGAGCCGTATCTTTAGTGTTTTTGGCGATCGCATTTCCTTCTTTGAATAGATTAGTCATTTCAACGTACTGGCGGTCGCGATCGAAAAGCATATTAGACTCGTTAATTTTCGTAACGTGAAACAGCCATTCGGAAACTACCCGCTTTTTATCCACTTCAAAACCATACCGATAAACCCTGCCATCCAAAATAAAAACTATTTCAAAAAAAGAAGGTTTGCCTTCGGTTTCGCTGCTCAATCTAAATTCCTCAACATCAATTAAATCCGTTACTTTAGTTTCCTTTGAAGAGTTTAATACAAACCAGCGCATAAAAGCCATTGCCTCGATAAAATTGCTCTTGCCGCTGGCATTAGCGCCATAAACAGCAGCACTTTTAAGCAAGCTTAATTTATCGTTTATTTTAAAGACATTATTTTCGTCGAGTTTCTCCAATTTAGCTCTTTCGTCAGTCGCCATCGCGCTCAAAGTGACCGGTTCTTTAAAAGATAAATAGTTACCAACAGTAAATTGAATTAACATAGTTTTTTTAACAGTAGTGAATCTGGGAGTTGGGTTTCCCGGGGCGCCGAGCCCGACCTACATCTAATAATACTTCTACACCATAAGCCCAATTGTTAATTGTTAATTTTTAACCGTCTAACTCCTCTAAAAAATCTTCCACCGAACCAAACTTGACATTTCCCTCAGCATATTCTTGACGCACCAGCCCTATTTCTTCTAATAACTCCTTGCGTCGCTGTTGGTAAATTCGTCTTTTAATAATCTCCAGAACCATCCCTTGGTCCTCTAAAGAAAGAGCCTCTACAGCTTCAATAGCTAACTGAAATTGAGATGTATTTTTGATTTCGTTCATCAGCTTTTTTTGACAAAATTAAAAAAACAGAAATCCGTAATAGGTTAAGTTACCGTAGTAATCGCAAAGCGCGATTTATCTATATGAATCGCGCTTTGCGATTACTACCAACAAGTTACTACGAACAAGATTGCTTAATACTTTCTCTCCTTCGGTTCAAACATACCAAGCGCCACCGGGCGATAAGCAATATCAATACCCGCAGGAGAATAATAAGCCAAAGTATGCTTGAGAAAATTCTCATCGTCGCGCTTAGGGAAATCCTCCCGACTGTGGGAACCCCGACTCTCCTGGCGGTTCAAAGCACCAGTCAAAATAATCTGCCCCACCAACATCAAATTGCGCAACTCCAACGCCTCCACAATTTCCGTATTCCAAAGCTTCCCCTTATCGTCCAAATAAACCTGCTGGTATCGATCTTGTAGCTGCTGCACCTTCTCCAAACCTTCGCTCATCACGGACTGGGTGCGAAACACGCCACAATGCTGAGTCATCACATCTTGGAACTCCTGGCGCAACTCCCCGATGCGACAATTTCCAGAACGATCTAACAAACCTTGTATCTGTTCGCGCGCCTCCTCAATATAGCGCCCCTCGTCTATCTCCGGCAACTTGCGACCCTCCACAAAATCAGCGATCGCCGCCCCAGTACGCCGCCCGAAAACCACGCACTCCAACAAAGAATTACTCCCCAAACGGTTCCCGCCGTGGACCGACACGCAAGCACTCTCCCCCGCAGCAAACAACCCATCCACCAAACCATCGGCGCTACTCAAAACCCGTCCGTCATTATTAGTAGGAATGCCGCCCATAGAATAATGAGCCGTCGGACGTACCGGCATCGGTTCGTTAACCGCATCGATACCCACCAAGCGATGGGCCTCCTCCCAACAAAAAGGCACCCGACTCATAATCTTCTCCCGCCCCATGTGCCGCAAGTCCAGATAAATAAAAGGACCGCCCGCGCTGCCATCTAGGTTAATCCCCCGACCGGCGCGAATTTCGAGAGTAATGGCGCGGGAAGTAATATCCCGTGGCGCCAGTTCCATTTGATTGGGGGCGTAACTTTTCATAAAGCGATCGCCCTCGCTATTAATCAAATAAGCCCCCTCCCCGCGAACCGCCTCGGAAATCAAAACCCCCGCCGGATACAAACCGGTCGGGTGGAACTGTACGAACTCCATATCCTGCAGCGGCAAACCGGCCATCGCCGTCATCGCCAGACCGTCGCCAGTGGAGGCATAGTCATTAGAAGTCGTATTGAAAACCCGACCGTAACCCCCCGTCGCGAACATCACCGCCTTAGCCCGAAGCACCGCCAGTTCCCCATCCAGAATATGATACATAACCAGACCCTTTGCCTGGTTATCTTCTAAGATCGGACGGATCGCGTACCATTCCTCGTAAATATGCACCCCATTGCGTCGCAAATTGTTTACCAACTCGTGGAGGATAGCATGACCCGTTTTATCCGCCGCGTAACAAGTACGGTTGTGGGAGTGACCGCCGAAAGCTCGTTGAGCGATCCGACCGTCCTCCAGACGGGAAAAAAGTACCCCCATGTGTTCCAGGTCGATAATCACATCCGGCGCTTCCTTCGCCAGAATTTCCACCGCGTCCTGGTCCGCCAGATAGTCAGAACCCTTCACCGTATCGAAAGCGTGAGCTTTCCAGGAGTCTTCCGGGTCAACGTTTTTCATAGATGCCGCGATGCCCCCTTGGGCGGCAACCGAGTGGGAACGGATGGGGTGAGTTTTGGCAACTACCGCCACGTTTAAACTAGGGTTTTTGCGAGCTATTTCTAAGGCCGCGCGACAGCCGGCCAGTCCGCCCCCTACGATAATTACGTCGTGTTCTAGCATGGTAATCGTTTATTTTTAATAGTTGTACTTCTTAATATCTTGAACCATAAAAAAACCTCTCCACTCAAAAGTGGAGAAGTTTTTAATATTTCCTTTCCTTTGGGTGTCATGTCCCCCGAGACCCAGGGAAAACCCCATAGTCCCAGAGGGAGGATGCTCCCTCTTGCTGCCGACTTAACTCTAAAATCTAAATTCTAAAATCTAAATAACTTTAGCTTGCCGGCTGGGGAGTTTGCTGGCCCGATACTGCGGGCATCTCCAAGGCTGCTTCCTCAACTTCATCTACCTGTGCCACCTCGATATGGTTTAACAGGGTAGTGACGAAGGCAAAGAGGAGGAAGGGTAAAGACATGACCACTACTAAAGCGGTGGCGGCGAGGGCATAGATTTGCTGGCTGCTAGCCCACAGAGCCAGTCCAGAGGCCACGCTCAAGAAAATGATGGCCAGCCAAGCCAGGATTTGGGCATAAATATCGCCGAAGGAGAGGGTGCATTTGAGACGGTATTTTTCTAGTTTCATATTTTTCCTCGTTCCATTCCTTTAAACTTCTAGCTTATAGCACTCGCAAAGAAACGCTTCATTTCTCAATATTTTGATAAAATTCTTTACTTTTCTTTACATGGATAAACTGGGGAATCAAAAAACCGGGTTTTTAATAAAAACCGCGCCTTCAAGGCAACGGAGGAATATCCCCGCAGCACGGATTCGTTCTTTTACTTGACATTAGGACGGGACCAGGCAGCTAAGTATTGATGCCGAGCCTGGGGGCAATAACTTATTATATCAATTCACAATTAACTTCCAATTAACAATTGAGTTGGAAGTTAATTGTGAATATCTGACTTGCATTCCCCTTTTCCCTATCTTCTTCTTCAGCCTGGTTATTTATTGCGACTTGATATTAGACGAATTGCAGAAGTCAATTTTTATATAGGG
>CALKCV010000451.1 GCA_938083405.1 uncultured Microcoleaceae cyanobacterium
ACTACTTTTCCCGCTCGTTCGGAGGCGGTGTTAATGGTGGAGGTACTAATAATAACGTTGCTAATTTGATAGGCTGTTTTTAAGATGCTTTGAGATTGCGGGTCTTGCAGCAATGGCAGAAACTTTTCGAGGTTTTCGTAAGCTCCAATGCCCATTAAATATTTAGCAATGACGCTAACATTTTCCAGATTATAAGATTGTAGTTCTTTGGTGACAAGTCTTTGTGGATGATATTGGCATCGTGAATATTTAATAAAGTCTCTGCGACGGCGATCGCTATTTTGAGAAACTCCTCCGACGGCAATCTCCCAGTAGCAGTTTCGCCATCGCAGAATAAGTCTTTTAACAACTTCCCGCCAAAATCTTCCGCAACTATAGCCAGAGAAGGATTATATGATGAAAGCGTCAACGGCGAGCGCCTCGGGGAAATCGAGCGATCGAATAATCTCATAGTCCTGTTGGTATCGGATTAACTTAAGGAGTGGGATATTCTTGCTTGAGAATTTTAATCGTAACGGGTTAGTTATCTGCTTTTCTAATACCTTGATAGACCCAAGAATTAGAACTTTCCTAAATCTAGGTTATAATTTGATAGTCTTTCATAGTTATAGCAATTATTGAATCTGTGAGGTACAGAAATTTTATCCCTCCCAGCCCCCCTTGGGGATGCGGGGGGAGCGATTCTCAAAGTCCCCCCTTCCGAAGAGGGGATAATGGTGGGTTAAAATATTGTACTTCACCAATTCGATAAACGCTATATTTAATTAATTACTTAGGGATACAAAAAAAAATAATTCCTCCGTAGGTTGGGTGGAGTGAAACGCAACCCAACAATACTATTTTAACGTTTGGAGATTTTAATTTTGGGAAGTCCCTTAATTAAAAAAGCCGTTCCTCGTAATCGCTTTAGTGATTTCCAACAACTTTAGAAAAAATCGCGCTTTGCGATTACTACAAACAAGCTAATAATGCTAAAAAATCACTTTTTAGCCACTAACAAATCATTTTTTATCTTAGCACCTTATTCCTTAAGTCAGACTTTTTCCAGCTACCATCTAAGCTTCCAAGGTATTTTAGCACTTTTTTTTAATTTTGACAACACCATATCTATCCATTAGGTTATTTTCTCCTATTTTTTCTCCAACTCAATTGGCAATTCGATAATAAATTCGCTCCCCTCGCCGACAGCAGAAAAACATTGCAACTTTCCCCCGTGTTTTTCCTCAACAATTTGACGAGAAATAGGCAACCCCAAACCAGTCCCTTTTCCTGGAGGTTTAGTCGTGAATAAATTATTAAAAACTTTACCTAGAACTTGTGGCCTCATCCCCACTCCATTATCCTTAATTA
Source organism: uncultured Microcoleaceae cyanobacterium (assembly GCA_938083405.1). Taxonomy (GTDB): domain Bacteria; phylum Cyanobacteriota; class Cyanobacteriia; order Cyanobacteriales; family Microcoleaceae; genus CALKCV01. The sequence continues at coordinate 1,351 of CALKCV010000451.1, forward strand.
TAATCAAAATCCGCTCTTTATTTTCCGCTAATTCCGTAGTAATATAAATTAAGTTAGAAGAATTTTTAATGTCATCAAAGCTGGCATCTGTATTCTTGCTTTCCACCGCATCAATTGCGTTAGCAATGAGATTCATAAACACTTGATTTAGTTCTCCAGCATAACAGCAAACCTCCGGCAAATCGCCATAGTTTTTGATTATCTCAATTTCGGAACGACTTGAAGTGGCTTTGAGACGATGTTTTAAAATAGTTATGGTACTATCAATACCAGCATGGATGTTAAATACCGTTTTTTTCCGAGCATCCGAACGGGAAAAGTTTCTCATAGAATCGCTGATTTCAGTAATTCTTTCAACCCCTTCCTTCATCGCATAAATCATCTTTGGCAAATCTTCTATAATATAATCTATTTCATTTTCTTCTATTTTTTTAGCAATTTCTGCTGTCGGTTCTGGATAATATTTTCGATAAATATTGAGGACTTCTATCAAAAATTCAGCATCCGCTAAAGCCGGTTCGATATTGCCGTAGAGAAAAGTAAGCGGGTTATTAATTTCGTGAGCGATGCCCGCCGCTAATTGACCTACAGTCGCCATTTTTTCTTGTTGAACTACCTGCACTTGCGCTGCTTTGAGAGAACAAATTAACTCTTTTTTTTCATGAAGAGATTCCTCTAATTCCTGAGTTCTTTTTGCTACCTTTACTTCAAGAGTGTGCTGGCTTTCTTCTAGCTGCATTCTCAAAAAATACAACTGATAATGAACCTTTACTCTTGCTAAAATCTCTTCAGTTTGAAAAGGCTTAGTAATATAATCGACAGCCCCAATCGACAGCCCTTTAACTTTATCAACCGTATCGGATAAAGCCGTAGTAAAAATTATCGGAATCTCTTGAGTTTCCGGGTCTGCTTTTAACATTTTGCAAGTTTCAAAGCCATCGATTCCAGGCATCATTATATCTAATAAAATTAATGCCGGTCGAGTATGTTTGACTTGTTTTAGAGCTATTTCGCCGCTTTTAGCTATAGCTACCGTCCACCCCGCGCTCCTCAAAGCCTGGGAAAGAATTTTTAGGTTGTTGGGATTGTCATCCACTATTAAAATTGGCTCTTGCGGTAATTCCATATATAACAATTAACAATTGACAATTAACGTTCCAGATAAGCTTGTAAAAACTCGATAATTTTTTCCCCTTCAAAATCTTCGGCAAACCGAAGAATTTTTTCTGCAAAAAGGTCAAACTGCGGGTCTTCTTGCAGTAGTTGGGCAATGCGTTCCTCGACCTCGAAAAACAGTCCCCCGGCAGCAAGTTCTAATAATTGTACGATAACTTCCTCACAAGGCACTGCTATTTCTCTCTCCTCAACATCAATTACCGCAGACTCCCCGGTTTCTATTTTCTGGGGTTCCTGATAAATCCATTCTAACTCCAGATGCTGCTCCAACTTGAGGAACAACTGTTCCACCTCCACAGGTTTCGGTAAAAAATCATCGCACCCGGCATCGAGACTTTCGATCCTCTCCGGTTCCAACACGCTGGCGGAAGAGGCAATGACCCGGGGGCGCTTTCCAGGAAATTTGCTCAGACGTCGCGCCAACTCGAAACCATCCATTCGCGGCATCACCAAATCCGTAATTACTAAATCCGGTTCTAAAGTAGCGATCGATTCTAAAGCTTCCTCGCCATTGTTAGCTTCTGCTAATTCAAAGCCCAAAGGTTGCAGCACTTGTACCGCTACCGCCCGGTTAATAGCTTTATCGTCAACCACCAAGATTTTGCGCTTTTGACCCCGATAGCCGAGAATTTTCCCTTTTTCGCTCTTGGTAGCAGCAACAGCCCACTCGTTGGAAATCGGTAGCGCGAGTTCGAACCAAAAAGTTGCACCTTCTGCGGGCTTACTCTTAACTTGAATCTTGCTCCCCATCATCTCGACAATTTGGCGGCTGATGGCAAGTCCCAGGCCGCTGCCTTCGGACCTTCTCGAAGTAGCTCCCACTTGCTCGAAGGGCAGAAAGATTTTTTCGAGTTGTTCGGCACTCATGCCGACTCCGCTATCTTCTATTTGGAAGCGCAGTTGCCGATCGCCCGAAGATAGCTCGCCCTCTAGTAATTCTACGGAGAAGGTGACGCTGCCCCTGTCGGTGAATTTAATCGCGTTGCCCAAAAGGTTGAGCAAAACTTGTCGCAGCCTTTTTTCGTCGGCAATGACGCCTTCTGGAAGGTCGGGGTTTTGAAGCAAGTGGAAATCGATATTTTTTTGCGCGGCCCGCACTCGGCTCATTTCGGCAACCCCCAGAAGAAAGGAGGCCAGGTGGAAGTCTTTGGGGTAGAGTTCGAGTCGGCGGGCTTCTATTTTCGATAAATCGAGGATGTCGTTAATTAAGGTCAGCAAGTGAGAGCCAGATTGATAAATAAGGTCGATGTCGGAGCTACGGCTGTTGATATCTGGCGTCCGCTGGAGAATTTGGGCGAAACCGAGAATGCCGTTGAGGGGGGTGCGCAATTCGTGGCTCATGTTCGCGAGGAATTGGCTTTTGGCTTGGTTGGCGGTGTCGGCTTTTTCTTTGGCTTTGTTAATTTCTAGGTTAGCTTCTTGGATTTCTTGAAATTTCCGCTTGAGGCTTTCTGCCATTAGCTGGAAGTTATCGACTAAGGCGTTTATTTCCCTGACTGAGTTGTTGGGCAGTTTGAAAGATTGTTCCTCGAAAAGTTTATTGGGTAGGTTGCTGGTGACATCGGCTAATTGCAAGATCGGCTTTACCAGGCGGTGGCTGAGAATGTTGGCGAAGAAGATGGCAAAGATGGCGATCGCTAACAAAACTATCAGATTTATCAAATAAACCCGTTGCAGATAAGCGATCTGAGGGGCCATTGGTGTTTCTATGATTAGAGTCCAAGGGAATTGGCTAAGAGTAACTTCTCGCACGTAGAAGGAGTTTTGCCACCGCACCATTTGAGGTTTTCCTTGCACTACGGGCAGCCAGTGGTAAACTCCCGATGCTAGAGTCCTAATCTCACCGCCCGCGCTGCGATCCAAGGTTTGTCCGTTTTTGAGTTCCTCGCGGGTAGAGACGAGTACGCGATCGCCTTCGTCGAGAATAGTCGCTTCTAAAGCTAAGTTATTCTGATAGGAGTCGATTATTTCGCCGACTAGCTTTAAATTGAGTTCTCCTGTTGGGCTTTGTCTGTGCCATAAATCGAGTTCCGCAGACAAATTCAGGGCAGTGCTAGCCAGGGTATTATCGATTATCGTTTCTTCCCGAGTCATGGCATCTTGACTGTCCCATACCACTAAGATTAAAGTCGGTAACAGCACGAAAGCCACCAGAAGATTGACCAGAATTTGCTCGAATGACTGTTTGTTTGTCTTTTGAGGGCGATCTGCCCATTTGTCTAGAGGTAAGTTTGTTGCCAGTAGGGCGGCAATTAGGGCATTGAAAATACCGTTAACTGCCTGCTTCAGCGTAATGGTTAAGGTAGCAATTGTTCCTACTTCGATAAAGCTGCCATAGAATAAAACTACCAAAGGCATCCCGATCGCCAACCAGTAGAGCGCGTCTATCGTCACTAGATTTCTGTTCTGGCGACGACGCAATCCCCAACCGACGAAAAATGCTTCTAAAGTAAAGATAATCCACGCATAAGGATGTTTCCAGAGGAGCAGGGTACAAGAGCCTGCTATAAATCCCGCCGCCGTTCCCCAAAACCATCCGTAGAGGCGAAGGACTATAAAAACTGCGATGGTGCCAAAGAGGAAGTCAACGCTAAAAAACAAGGGCAATTTGAAATAGTTTCCTACATATCCGGCTAGTATTAGAAATACTAGGAACAATAGAGATTTGGAACTAGCGGATTTGAAAGATATTTTTGTCATTTCATTAACTTTTTTCTAGGCTTTTTATTCTAAAAACACCATGATTTTTTGTCCGGGTAGTCTGCACTTTTTAACTATTATAAAATTGGGGACTTTTTCTCGTCAAAATCTATTGGAAAATAGAGCTGGTCCCCAGAGCGATCGCCTCTTTATTTAGATTTACCCTTGTTTTACGAACAAAAGCCTCACTAATATTACCTACTATCCTGCCCCATCGGTAACAAATATCGGTAAAAATACGGTAAAAGTAGTTTGACCGGGCATCGACTCGACCTCAATTATACCACGATGCTTATCAATTATTTTCTTAACAATATCCAACCCCAAACCGCTACCTTCTCCGGCTGGTTTAGTGGTAAAAAATGGTTGA
>CALKCV010000452.1 GCA_938083405.1 uncultured Microcoleaceae cyanobacterium
GGTAAGCTTGCGAATTTCTTTAACTACTAATTCTGTGGCTTCCCGGAAGGTGGAGGCGTTGATTATTTTCGCTAATGAAGGTTTGACCAAATGATAAAAATTCAAGCGATCGCTCTTGCTTTTTACTGTTTTTGGTTCTAACTCTAAAACTAACAGTCCATCGCTTCTATGAAGAATTCCGTAAAAATAGTAAGTTTCCGAATTAAGCTTAACAGTCAATTCTACGGGGTTGTAATACTCTAAATTTTCACCCCCATCCAGACAATTCTTCAAGTCTTCTATTTCTTCTCTGGGAAATAGAACGCTCAAACTTTTACCGATTAATTTCTCTGGGCTAACTCCTAAAAAAGGTTCTGTATTCTTGCTTGCTTGTAGGATTTTGAGCGAAGGTTCTTGAAAGACTAAAAGAACTCCATGAGGTTGAATTTTGCCGGGTATATGAATCGGTTCGCGATCGCAATTTGTTAAATCGATTAATTCGGTTGGTAACAATTTTTTCATAATTAAGTAATTGGTAATTGGTAATCGCTAATATCAATTAACAATTAATAATTAACAATTAACAATTGGGGTAAAGCTAGTAAAATCGATGGTTGTTAGCCTCAGATCGAGTCACAATAAACGATCGGGCGGAAAACGAGCGAGAGAAAAAAGGGCAATCAAAGTCTGGGTAGGAGTTGCACCCCTTTAACCCAATTAGGGGCGGCACGAAAAAAGACAATATCTGTTTATGTTGTCGGTAATGGGTAATGGGTAATGGGATAACAGAAGAGGGATAAACTTGTAGCCAATAAATCAAAAATGCCTGTAATTTATTACCGTTTTCCCGTTTTCCCCATTACCCAGAGCTAATGGTTTTTGGATTATTCGTGCCGCCCCCAATTATTAATTGTTAATTGTTAATTGTTAATTGTTAATTGTTATCCCCCTAAATTATAGACTGAATTGCCAGCCTAACGTCGCCAAAACTGTCCATGGTGTTAGGCAAAGCACCCCAATCAAACTTATCAATTTGACTTTGCAAAATATTAGCATAATCGAACAACGAAGCACACTCATATCGGCGTCCCAACTCTTGCAACTCCCAAGAAAAATCACGCAGTTCTCGCATTTTCATAGTTTTGCATAAAGAAGGCACCACCTGCTCCTCCAAATACAACAACCTCTCCAACAACTCCGGCAACCTTTCCATCGCCTCGGCAGACATGGAGGCGGGGATAGCAGAAGACTCCACTTCCACTGCCGACCCAGAATAGTCCTCCTTGAGGGGGAGAAACTTCTTCAACTCGGCAGCAAGTTCGCTGCGACTGAAAGGCTTGCGCAAGAAACTATCGTATAAAGCTCGCAAACTCTCGGCTTCTTCCTGGAGAATAGAAGCAGTAACGATAATAATCGGAATCTCTTTCGTCTCTTGGTTCTGCTTCAGTTCCCTGGCAACCTCGCTGCCGTCCATAACCGGCATCCGCAAATCCAAAATAATAGCGTCGGGACTCTGAGAAATCGCCATGTTAAGACCGGTCAGACCGTCTGCTGCCATCAACAGTTGGTGTTCGGTTCCGGCAAAATATCCTTCTATCAAGTCCCGGTTAGATCGCACGTCATCCACTACCAGCAGGGTTGCCGCTTCCAACTCGTTCAAGTCCTCCTTCGCTGCCAATTCCATGGGCTTTGGTTCCAAGGTGGCCATCGCTACGTTGGAAAAAATAAAGGTAAAAACGCTGCCTTTGCCCGCCTCGCTTGCCAGTTCGATACGTCCCCCGAGCATCTCTGTCAGCCGCAAAGTAATATTCAGTCCCAAACCAGTACCCCCATACTTGCGGTTGCTTTGTCCCTCGCTTTGGATGAAGGGATCGAAGATGCGCTGTTGTTCTTCTGGGGAGATGCCGATGCCGGTATCCGCTACGGATACTTCCAGGCAAAAGCGATCGCTCTCCAATTCTTCCCCTTCTGCTTCTTTCCCCCGACGGGCGGATATCTTAATGAAACCTCTTTCGGTAAACTTGAGGGCGTTGCCAACTACGTTAAAAAGTATTTGCCGCAGGCGTATTTCGTCAAAGATTATTGCTTTTGGTAAGCTTTCTTCTATTTCTGCTTCCAGCAGCAATCGCTTATTCTCTGCTTTTTGCTGGAATATTTGCTTGATTTCTAAGATTAAGGTTTGGATGTTGAGGGGCTCGTAGGAAAGATCGAGCTTGCCGGCTTCGATTTTTGAGAGGTCGAGAATGTCGTTAATTAAAGCTAATAAGGTTTTGCCGCTGGAGGAGATGGAGTTGAGGTAAGGACGGGCTTTCTCTTGGGTCACTATGGGCTCTAGCAGGTTGGAAAAGCCTAAGATAGCGTTCATCGGCGTTCTAATCTCGTGGCTCATGTTCGCCAGGAACTCCGTTTGTGCTTTCTTGGCAGCCCGAGCTTTGCGGGTCGCCTCTTCTAGGGCTTGGTTTTGCCCGGTTAGAGCCTGTCGCTGTTGTTTCTCGGTTTCCAGGAGTTGAACTTGGGCGATCGCTATGCCTACCTGAGCGGCGATCGCTTCTAACATCTCTACCTCTTCCTCCGTCCAGTGGCGGCTGCTGGCACTTTCCTCTATCTCGCTCTGGGGCGCGCAGTGCTGCAGTACGATGATGCCGTTGGGTTTTCCCTTAAAAAAGGTGGCCGCTACTAACATCGATTTTACCCCGAACCGACGAAAGACTGTTGCTGCTTTGGCGAAGCGTTCTTCCGCACAGACATCGTCGATGGCTAAGGCTCCTTCTTCTGCGAGCAATAATTCCCCGCTTTCTCCGTAAAAGAGTTCCAGCGGAAACTCCGATCCCTTAAGCAAAGACTTGCCAGACTCCAGATTTTTCGCTTCAAAGAAACCTCTAAGCTTTTGCAGCCCTTTGTCAGGTTCTTTTCGTTCCCGTCCGTCGCCGCAGGTGTAGATCGAACACCGATGAACCTGGAGGGCGGTTCCTATTTGACTGGCTGCGGTTTTGAAAATTCTTTTCGGTTCGATACACTCGCGAATTTCATCGGTTATCTTTTTGAGAACCAGAGCCCGTTGTAACTGATGTTCTAGGGCTGCCTCTACCTTTTTGCGATCGCTAATATCCACTAAAAAACCAACCCACTCCTTGGGCCGTCCGTCTTCCGTTAAAATCCTCCTCAATTCTGCATAGAACCAGCAATAGTTGCCGTCCGCTTGCAAGAAGCGATACTCCCTAGCATGGATATCCTTATCGTCGGGCAGGTTGCTTTCGATGTCTTCTGGGTGGACGCGACTCCTCCAGAAGTTGGGATCTGCTAAAAACTCTTTAGCTTCGTAACCCAAGATTTCCCTAACGTTTTCGCTAATAAAAGTGACCCTATTATCGCCCGTGGCAGCGCGGCTAAAGATTGCTGCCGGACTGGAGGTCAGCAGGTATTTGAGATATTCTTCGCTCTCGGCTAAGGCCCGCTGAGTTTTCTTCAACTCCGTGATTTCCGTGACTACCAAGCTTATCCCCCGCTGCCCGCTTGCCATTTCCACCGGGAAATAGCTAACTATGAAGTCTCGCTGGATGTTTGGGGCGGCGGGAGTTTCCCCGGAAATCTCTAAGTTGATAACCGGTTCGGAGGTTTCTAAAACTTTCAGAAACAGGGGTTCTACTATTTCTCCTATCTGGGGAAGTACGTCTCGGACCCTTCTGCCGAAATGTTCCTCCACTGGTACGCCGTTGATTTGCGCCAAAGCTTGATTGACTCGAACGTATTTGAGGTCTCGATCGATTAAGCAGAGGCCGGCGGGGCTGGTAGCATAAATATTTTCCAATTCTTGGGATTGGCGGTCTAGGAGGTTTTGAGCGGTCTTGATATCGTTGATTTTAACAAAAGTAACCACCAGCCCGTCGAAAACTTCGTCGTCCAGGAGATAGGGATTGACTCGCATCAAAAACCAATCCTTGGTTTTAGTAACTCGCACTTCTCGTTCCAGGGGTTGCCGGGCCCTGACAGTTTCTCTGAGCCAATCGACTAGATTGGGACTGTCGAGATTGTGGGTGATGTGTTCTAGGGGGCGATCTATATCCGTATCCAGGATGTTAACTAAAGCTTTGGCGGCGGGGGTAAATTTGCGGATTCTTAGTTCTCGGTCTAGGAAAATAACGCCGATGTTGGTATTGCGCAACAGGTTGTCCATATCGTTGGTCAGTTCTGTTAGCTGTTCTATTTTCGACTGATACTCCGTATTAACCGTATATAGCTCCTCGTTCACCGAGTGGAGTTCTTCGTTGGTGCTTTGCAACTCTTCGTTGGATGCGAGCAATTCTTCGTTGGTAGCCTGCTGTTCTTCGTTGGTAGTTTCGAGTTCTTCGATAGTAGCCTGGAGGTTTTCCTTGACTTGCTGCAGTTCGTACTCCAGGTCTAAGATTCGCTGTTGTGACTCCGCGTCGGCGTGGAAGTTTTCCCCCGACGCGGGAGTTTGGGCCCGCGCGTCTTCATCCACCGTCACCATCAGAAAATCTCCCCTCTGTCGGACCGTCTCCCGATAGGTAACTTTCAGAGTAAGGACTCGTCGATCGCGGCCTTCCTCTATTTTAATGCCGCTATAAACCACGGAATCTTTATTGCCCCGGGTTCGGTGCAAGGCCGTATTGAGAGGTAACTGCAAAGCAGCGGGCATCATGGCGGTTACGGCTTGATTCGATCGCCCTTGGGGCACTTGGAGAATTTTAGCCCCGTCGGCGACGACATGAAGCAATTCCCCTTCCCGGTTTGCCAGGACGCAAGTAGAACCGCGTTCCTTCAAGAAAGAACTAAAAGCCTCGTCCAGCATGGGGTCGAACCGGGCGCTAATATTTATAGGTGGAGCTTTCGGGATTACCCGGGGAGCTACCAGAGGATACTCTTTATTATCCCGGGACAAAGGCAGTCGGACGTTACGGCGCTTGGTATAGAGCTTCCACTTCTCGTGCAAGGTCTCAAACTCGTTCGCCAATTCCCCCGGCGTCTCCGCAGCCCCCAGAAAAAGAATGCCCCCAACTTCTAGGGAAAAATGCAGCATCCGCAATACTAACTGTTGTAACTGCGGCTGCATATAGATTAAAACGTTGCGACAGCTAATTAAGTGCATCCTGGAAAAACCGGCGTTTTTTGCCAGATTGTGGGGAGCGAAAACTATGGACTCGCGCAACTTGCGGCTGACTTGGAAGCTCTGATTTTTTTGGGTAAAGTATCGTTCCAACCTATCCAAAGAAATATCGCTGAGAATGCTTTCCTGGTAAACCCCAGCCGATGCCTTAGCCAGGGCCTCCGTGTCGATGTCCGTAGCGAAGATTTTAAAGTTCCAAGTCCTGCCCAAGGTTATCATGGCCTCGTGGATAGCGATCGCCATGGAGTAGGCTTCCTCCCCGGTGGAACAAGCTGTTACCCAAACCCGAAATTGTTGTTCTGGTTCCAACTTCTCCAGCAGTTTAACAATCTCTTCTTGCAACAACTCCCAGGCAGCCCCATCCCGGAACAAGCGAGTCACTCCTATTAATAGATCGTCTCGCAAAAGCGATCGCTCTTCTTCGGAAGTATCCAACTTGCGAACGTAATCTTCCAAACTCCCAAAACCTCCGAGGGAGCAACGGCGATAAATCCTGCGGCTGAGGGTACTGGGTTTGTAATAAGAAAAATCTAGCTGCTCGTTCTTATTGAGAATATCCACAACTTGCTTGAGAATCTTCGGTTCGAGTTCCCCCGAAGGTATGGCTTCTTCCTCGTCGGTTGCTTTTTTAGTAACTATTTCATAAATAGTACAGGCCAAATCCCGAGGAGAGAGAACCCCATCCACCAAACCCGTAGCGATCGCGCTTTGCGGCATCCCATCAAACTCCGACGTAGCCGGACTCTGGACGAAAGTCAGCCCCCCTGCCTCCCCGATAGCCTGCAGCCCGCGAGAACCATCGCTGCCCGTACCCGAGAGAATTACGCCAATGGCCCTATCCCCGCAGTCTTCTGCTAGGGACTCTAAAAATAAATTAATCGGAAAATTAGGCTTTTGCCTCGGACTTTTGTCCTGTTCGATAGATTGCAGCCGCTTGTTTTTAATAACTAAGTTGTTTCTGGGAGTGATTAAATTAATAGTATTGGGTTCGATCGCTATGGAATCTTCCACCCGCCGGACCTCCATGGTGGTCCGCCTTTCTAATAGCTCTTTCATCATGCTTTTGAAGTCCGGCGATAGGTGTTGTACGACGACGAAGGCTGCCCCGCTATCGGGGGGAAGATGGTCGAAGAATTCTTCTAAGGCCCTCAACCCTCCAGCCGACGCACCAATGCCTACTACAAAAAGACGCTCTGGTTCTTTATCTGAATTATTTTGTTGTCGGTCTTTATTTTTTGACATTGCTTTTCTATTTTCTATTTGTCAATTGTTAATTTTTTTTTAACTTCTGGAAAAGCAGCCATAGTTTCTGGTAAGTTTTCCCAGTCAAAGTCGTCTATTTGAGCGGCCAGAATATTAGCATAGCCCCGTAATGGCGGACAGTTATATTCGCTACCCCACTGTTGTAAATCTTCAGCAAATTGCTTTAATTCTCGCATTTTCATCGTTTGGCAAAGTTCTGGCAATCTGGTTTCTTCTAGTTCTATAAGTCTGGCTAATAGCTCCTGCCACTTTTCTTTATTATGTTCCTCCTCGCACTCAGATTCGTTGTCGGAGACTTCTGCTTCTTGTTTCAAATCCTCGACCTCTAGCGGCAATAATTTTGTTAATTCTGCTACTAAATCTCGGCTGGTAATTGGTTTGTAGAGAAACCCAGAAAAGAGCGATCGTATATTTTCTTTATCCTTTTGGAGGGCGGAAGCGGTAAGGATAATAATAGGAATCTCTTTAGTTTCTTCTTTTTCCCTCAACTGTCGCGCAGCTTCGAGTCCGTCCATGTTGGGCATCCGCAGATCTAATAAAATAACATCGGGGCGATATTCCAAGGCCATCTCGATCGCCTCAAGTCCGTCGTTTGCCATCAACAGGGTATGTTTGCTGCCCTCAAAATACTCCCCAATTAAATTGAGATTTGATTCTACGTCGTCCGCTACCAGCAAGGTTGCCTTTTGGAACTGTTCTAAACGTTCTACGGGTGAGAGGGGAGACGCTTTACCAGG
>CALKCV010000453.1 GCA_938083405.1 uncultured Microcoleaceae cyanobacterium
ACTTGCGGCTTAAAATTTTTCGCAAGATCGTGCATTAAGCCAGCCAGTTGGGCTTTACTTTCGTCGAGCTTGTGATAGTTTGCCAACTCAATGGCCATTTTTTCGACCCGGAGAATGTGCTTGAGTCGAGATTTTGGGACTTGTTCTGATAACCACTCCAAAACCGCTTCTCGCAGTTGCGAAATTTCTTTCATCTTCCTTTCTGTCTGAGTATCTGCTCCCCGCACCAACCACCAGTTACTTCAATCCGAACTGTTTTGAGAGCCTGATGCAAATTTCTGGCAGCCAATAACTACTTTTCTACCCACAGCTTTTTATGAGTAGCTCTATTTTAGACTTTATAATGAGTAATTGATTGGTAACAGTTTATCCTGTTGTCATGGATCGTTTTAGGTTAAAAATAAATGACGATCTGCAAAATACTGCAAAATGCTGCTCGAGCTCGGGTGGGGCGACGAACTATTTATTGCCAAAAAGCAGCCAAGACATAGAATGTATCCGGGATCGGCATCTTATTCTAGCTATGCCCGAACAATTATGATTATTAAGAATGCACCAAGAAAAGAATTCAAACTTTTAATCCGCTAGGGCCAGACTATAACCCTTGAGTTGGCTAAAAGCAGCTTAGTCGCTTTTTTAGTCGCGGCGATCGCTATCAACAGCACGAAAGTCACGTTAACAGATAACCTTTAAAGCAAAATAAAGATGTCAGCTTCAAACTCTACAACCTCAGTATCAAAGCAGTTGGACGAGAATGCACCTAGCTCCATCAGCCCAAAAACAGATTTTTGGGTCGAATTCTGGGGCGTGCGCGGTAACGTACCTACTCCTGGTAAGAAAACGGTTCGCTACGGTGGTAATACTTCTTGTGTAGAAATGCGCGTAGGGGAAAAACGCTTGATTTTTGACGGGGGCACGGGCCTGAGACTTCTTGGTATGAACCTGCTCAAACAAATGCCGGTTGAAGCCTATATGTTTTTCAGTCATTGCCACTGGGACCATATTCAAGGCTTTCCTTTTTTTGTTCCGGCCTTTATTCCGATCAATCGCTTTCATATCTATGGGGCGATCGCCCCGGATGGCACAACCATTAAAGACCGTCTCTCAGACCAAATGGTACATCCCAATTTTCCCGTCCCCATTCAGCTAATGCAGTCGGATTTAAAGTTTAATGACATTATTCCTGGGGAAACCATCTGCCTCGACGATGTAACCATTGAGACTGCCCCTCTAAATCATCCAAGAGTGGCCACAGGTTATCGAGTAACCTGGCAGGGTCGTACAGCAGTCTATTGCACGGATACAGAACATTATCACGATCGCTTTGATGAAAATGTTTTGCACCTGGCCCGCGATGCCGACCTCTTGATTTACGATGCAGCCTACACCAACGAAGAATATTACAATCCCTCTTCTTCCAAAATAGGTTGGGGACATTCTACCTGGGAGGTGGGAGTCGAAATTGCTAAAAAAGCTGGCGTCAAACAGATCGTCATGTATCAACACGATCCCTCCCACGACGATAAGTTTCTCGATCGCATTGCCGAAGAAGTCCGAGCTGTCTTCCCCAATGGCTTAATTGCCCGCGAAGGCATGAGTGTTCCTCTGATTTAGAAACCTTAAAAAAGGTTTTTTGTAGTTTATTTACTAAATACAGGCCCGCTAGCGTCAGACTAGGAGGCCAAAGTTTGCCGTCTAAAACTTTAAGTAGTTCAGCCGGCAGAATTAGAACAAGAAATTTCTGAGCGGACAGCGCAATTATTAACGTTAATTCACCACCCCGACGAGGATCGTCCAACAATTATTAATTATTAATTATTAATTATTAATTACTTATGTCTTATCGCTACCAAAGACGAAGGCTGGGGCCCAGACGCCAGCCATTAAGATTTTTTTTATTACTATTAATACTATTATCTTCTATCTGTTTTGGTTCTATAATGGCCCAAGCCACAGCAACAATGGCCTTTTCTCCAGAGTCGGTGGAGCTAGCCCAAACAGAAACAGATAACTCGTCCGAGGCCTTGGTTGGGACAGTAGATCTCGTTCCACCTCGGTATGAATTAGGACAAGAAATCTACCTCAAAAACTGCGGGACTTGTCACATCCCCTTACCGCCACAAGTGATGCCAACCCAAACCTGGCAACAACTGCTACAAGATAGCGAACATTACGGGGTAAAAATACCGCTGCTAAAAGACCCCAACCGCCTCATTCTCTGGAACTATTTACAGATATTTTCCCGCCCTCTCGGTCGAGAGGAACCAATACCCTACAGATTGGCCCAATCTCGTTATTTTAAAGCTCTACATCCCCTAGTAAAATTACCTAGACCCCTAACTCCCGTAAGTTGCGCCACCTGTCACCCCCAGGCAGATAGTTTTAATTTCCGCACTCTGGCCCCTAATTGGGAAGGCGATCGCCGCGAGCCCTAACCGATCGAGGATAAAATATAAAAACAGTCCAGAGCGGGTTTTAAGGCCATAAGCTTCTTAACACCAGTCACCACTCAACATAAAATTAGCGCGGGTATTAATATTATTCACATTTTGTGGTAATAAAACCCGTTAATTTGTTATTTGTGGTTATCGAACTGTGAGATTTGAAAAAGGAATTTGAAATAAGTAAAAGCGATGTTCAAAAGACTGCTAGGGGATCCCAACGCACGCAAACTCAAGAAACATAAACCTTTGGTAATAGATATAAACATCTATGAAGAAGATATCCAAAAGCTGACAGACGAAGAACTAAGAGGAAAAACTGACGAATTTAAAGCGAAAATAGCAAAAGCAAAATCTATTAACGAAGAAAACGAAATATTAGATGAAATCCTCCCAGAAGCTTTTGCTGTAGTACGAGAAGCAGGGCGGCGAGTATTGGGAATGCGCCACTTTGACGTCCAACTTATAGGCGGCATTATCCTGCACAAAGGTCAAATAGCGGAAATGAAAACCGGGGAAGGTAAAACTCTAGTCTCTACTTTGCCCGCCTACTTGAATGCCCTAAGCGGCAAAGGCGTCCACGCCATCACGGTTAACGACTATCTCGCCCGACGAGATGCGGAATGGATGGGACAAGTTCATCGCTTTTTGGGGTTAAGCGTGGGGCTAATTCAACAAGGCATGACTCCCGACGAACGCCAGAAAAATTACGGTTGCGACATTACTTATGCCACTAACAGCGAAGTGGGTTTCGACTACTTGCGCGATAATATGGCAACTTCTATTGAAGAAGTGGTGCATCGTCCGTTCAATTATTGCATTATTGATGAGGTAGATTCGGTATTAATCGATGAAGCTCGCACTCCCTTAATTATTTCGGGACAAGTAGAACGACCCAGCGAGAAATACATCCGCGCGGCTGAGATAGCTGCTGCTTTAGATAAGGAAAAAGAACACTACGAGGTAGATGAGAAAGCTCGCAACGTTCTGTTGAGCGATGATGGCTTTGCGGAAACAGAAAGACTTTTGGGAGTAAATGATTTATACGACCCTAACGACCCTTGGGCTCATTTCGTCTTTAACGCTCTTAAGGCTAAGGAATTATTCATTAAAGATGTTAACTACATCGTCCGGGATGACGAGGTAGTTATTGTTGATGAATTTACCGGACGAGTGATGCCGGGACGACGCTGGAGCGATGGTTTGCATCAGGCGATCGAGGCAAAGGAAGGGGTTGATATTCAGCCGGAAACTCAAACTTTGGCGACTATTACTTATCAGAATTTCTTCTTGCTTTACCCGAAGTTGTCGGGGATGACTGGTACGGCGAAAACTGAAGAGGCGGAGTTTGAGAAGATTTATAATCTCGAAGTAACTATAGTCCCTACTAATAAGCCGAGGGGCAGGAAAGACCTGCCGGATATGGTTTATAAAACGGAGAACGGTAAGTGGAACGCGATCGCCGATGACTGTGCGCAAATGCACCAAAAAGGTCGCCCGGTTTTGGTCGGTACTACTAGCGTGGAAAAGTCCGAGTTGCTCTCCCATTTGTTGAGCCAACGCAACATTCCCCATCAACTTCTTAACGCCAAACCAGAAAATGTGGAGCGAGAGTCGGAAATTGTCGCTCAAGCAGGCCGCAGGGGTGCGGTGACTATTGCTACTAATATGGCAGGTCGCGGTACTGATATTATTTTGGGCGGGAATGCTGACTACATGGCACGACTGAAGTTGCGAGAATATTTCATGCCTCGGGTGGTACAACCAGAGGATGAGAATGACCCGATGACGCGAGCTATGGGAGGCTCTAAGCGCGGTCGGGCGCAAGGCTTTGCTCCAACGGATAAGAAGCCTAAGACTTGGAAGGTGTCGCCGCAAATTTTCCCGGTGGCTCTTTCTAAGGCAACTGAGCAAAAGTTGAAGGATGCGGTAGATTTTGCGGTGAAGGAGTGGGGAGAGCGATCGCTGCCGGAGTTGGTGGCAGAGGATAAGCTGGCTGTTGCTGCAGAAAAGGCTCCTACTGAAGACCCGGTGATTCAAAGGTTGCGCGAGGTTTATAATCTGATTCTCTCGGAATATGAGGTTCATACGGATCGCGAGCATGAGGAAGTAGTAACGGTCGGTGGGTTGCACGTTATCGGTACCGAACGTCACGACTCCCGACGGATCGACAATCAGTTGCGCGGTCGCGCGGGACGTCAGGGGGACCAGGGCTCGACTCGCTTTTTCTTGAGTTTGGAAGATAATTTGTTGCGCATTTTTGGGGGCGATCGGGTTACGAGTATGATGGAGGCTTTTGGCGTGACCGAGGATATGCCTATCGAGTCGGGGATGCTGACTCGCTCTCTGGAGGGCGCCCAGAAGAAGGTGGAAACCTATTATTACGATATCCGCAAGCAGGTTTTTGAGTATGACGAGGTTATGAATAACCAGCGTCGAGCAATTTATGCGGAACGACGGCGGGTTTTGGAGGGCCGAGACCTTAAGGAACAGGTGATTAAGTATGCGGAAGAGACGATGGATGACATTGTGGAGGCCTATATTAATCCCGAGTTGCCTTCTGAGGAGTGGGATCTCAAGGAGTTGGTTGATAAGGTCAAGCAGTTTGTTTATTTGCTCGCGGAACTTCAGC
>CALKCV010000454.1 GCA_938083405.1 uncultured Microcoleaceae cyanobacterium
AGGTTCCCACCTATTCTTTCCTTCATGGCTGTGGCCCTCGGTTTTTGGATGGACTTTATCTGTCTGGATTAATGTTTTATTCTACTTCTATTATAACCTAAAAAACGTCAAGTTAATTTTAATTTTTCCTAAAAAGAAGCAAAAGACATAAGGTCCAAAAATACGGAACCCGTCCGCACTTCGGGCAGGGGACGCTGATGTTCCCTAGGGCTATCGTTCCACCAAACCTACAATTATACTCAATTGTTTATTGTTTTTAGCTAACAGGAATTTCGATCCTAAATTCCGTTCCCTCTCCCAATTCTGAAATGCAACTTAAACTACCACCGTGTTTTTCCTCCACAAACTGACGGGAAATAGATAATCCCAAACCAGTACCTTTTCCTGCAGGCTTAGTAGTAAAAAGATGTTCGAAGATTTTCTCCTTCACTTCCCGGCTCATGCCGATGCCATTGTCCTTAATCCTAATTAAAATCGTATTCTCCTTCTCGTTAAGTTCCGTAGCGATCGCTATTCTATTTGGGTTACTCTTAATTTCCTCATAAGACCGCCCTTGATTTCCCTCCTCCAAAGCATCAATAGCATTAGCAATCAAATTCATAAACACCTGAGTTAGCTGACCTGGATAACATTTAATTGGAGGGAAATTGCCATAATTTTTAATTACCTCAATTTCCGGTCGTTCGGAGTTAGCTTTGAGCCGATATTTTAAGATTTTCAAAGTGCTATCCATGCCCTCATGGATGTCAAAAAGCACCGCTTCCGTACTATCCGCCCTGGCGAAATTTCTTAAAGATTTGCTGATTTCCGCAATTCTTACCGTACCTTCTTTCATCGAATCAATTAAATCCGGTAAATCTTCAACCACATAATCTATCTCCAGAGATTCTAGTTTTTCTCGAATATCTTCTCCAGGATTGGGAAATGTTTCCTGATAAATTTCGAGCAATTTAATCAAATTTCCCACATCTTGTTCCGCGTGGGCGAGGTTGCCAAAAATATAACCAACTGGATTGTTAATTTCGTGAGCGACACCGGTTATCAATTGACCCAAAAAAGCCATTTTTTCTTTCTGTATTAATTGCAGTTGCGTTTTTTGCAATTCCCGCAAAGCTTGGGATAAATCTGAGGCTTGTTCTTTTAAAGAATTATTCATAACTGCCAAAGTTTTCCGATTTTTTTCTATCTCCATAATATCCCGGTAAGACCTCAAAGCAGCGATGGTAGTTGTCACTAACTTGTGTTGGGTTAGTTCGGTTTTAGTTTTATAATCGTTGATATCATAATCAATTATAACGGAAGTTTCTGGCGCCTCTCCAGGCTGACCGGTTCTCAACACAATTCGCACCAAACGATTATTTAATTCTTCCCGAATGTATTTCACCAACTTTAACCCCGCATCGTTGCTTTCCATTACTACGTCTAAAAAGATAAAAGCTAAGTCTGGATGTTGGGGAATTAGTTGCCTCGCTTCTCGGGCGGAAAAAGCACAAAAGAATTTTAAAGCTTTCCCTTCAAAACTAAAACCCCTCAAAGCAAGTTTGGTTACTTGATGAACTTGTTCGTCGTCATCAACTAACATTATTTTCCAAGCTTCTGCCCCATTTACTTCCCCTTCGTCGTCTTCGTCTTCTTCGGCGAAAACCAACTCGTCGTCTTCTGGGGCGAAAATTAATTCGTCGTCCTCGTTATTTTGTTCTTTCAAATTTTCATTTATCATGGTAAATCACTTTATTAAATAACTACAAATAAATGGTACTGATTAAGGCAACAGGCAACAGGCAACAGGCAACAGGATAGGATAGGTTTAAAGTAGAACTCGCCGCATTAGTAAAGGTAAAATGGTTTTTAGCCCCTGTTTACTTTAAATTATTCGCTTTTGCCTGTTCCCCCAAAACGGTTACTTTTTGGCATTTTTAAAAACTGAGATGCACCAGACTTACTCCCCATTACTGTTAGATTATTTCAATTTATTAATAAGAGAACTAATCATCTTGCTTTCTTGTTTTAGTTCATTTACAATCGACTTAATGTCATCAAAAGTACATAAATTTACCCTTACTGATAGAATAAGATGTGTTTCTAATTCATTTACAGAACCCTGAGCAATATTTAAAAATCGAGCATAATCTCCTGACGATCTTCTTCCGTAGCCCTCGGCAATATTTGCCCGGATAGAAACGGAAGCTCTTCTTATTTGTTGAATCATACCATAGGTCTCTTGTCTGGGAAAATTTTTTGTTAAGGAATAACATTTTTCGGCAATTATCATGCCTTTTTCCCAAATTTTTAAATCTTTAAAGTCTTTTATTTCAGACATTACTTATTCCTGTATAAAAACTTTCTGTTACCTGTTGTCTGTTGCCTGTTGCCTGTTGCCTGTTGCCTGTTGCCTGTTGCCTCTTAACCCTAAAGGCAAATCTAGCACAAACTTGGTTCCTTCTCCCACCGCGCTTTCGCAAGTAATTTTTCCAAGGAGGGTTTGAGTTACTAAATTATAAACGATATGCAAGCCCAAACCGCTGCCTCCTCGATCGCGCGCTGTAGTAAAAAATGGCTCGAAAATTTTGTCGAGGTTTTCAGGGGGAATGCCGCAGCCGTCGTCGCTATATTGGAGTAATAGACGATCGCCTATTACCTCGATTTTAAACTCTAATTTTCCAGCTTCATCTCCATTATACGCGCGGTCTATAGAATTGACAACTAAATTAGTAATAATCTGAGATAAAGCCCCGGGGTAGCTATCTAAAATTATTCCTTCGTCGCCCTCTATAGTAACAGTATGCTGGGTCATTTTCAGTTTCGGTTTTAAACCGATCAAAACTTCTTTAATATAACCAATTACCGAGAATTGACGCAGGTCTAAAATAGAGCGATCGACTGCCACTTCTTTAAAGCTTTGAATTAATTCCCCAGCCCGCTGCAAGTTAGTTAAAATCAAGCCGCTACTTTCACCAACTAATTCTAAATAACCTTTTAAAACTGATTTTTTCAGCTTCCCTGCATTAAAATCGTCGCTAAAAGATTTAGTCTCGTTGGCTAAAGTGGAGGCTGCAGTAATAGAGTTGCCTACTGGGGTATTGATTTCGTGAGCGACTCCCGCAACTAAACTGCCCAGGGATGCCATTTTCTCGGCTTCTACTAATTGACCTTGAGTGGCTTTGAGATTTTCTAAAGCGTCGGATAATTCTCTGGTGCGATCCGCCACCTTCTCTTCCAGGGTGCGGTAGAGGGTGGCGTTTTCTATAGAAATAGATGCTTGGGTTGACAGCAAACCGATGGTTTCTACGCGATCGCTCGTAAACGCACCCGCCACCAGGTTATTTTCTAAATACATAATCCCCGTTAGTTTGCCCTGGTTGACCAAAGCACTGCATAACACCGATTTCGGTTGCTTTTCTTTGATATAAGCATCCTCGCCAAACTTGCTTTCCTTGCTGGCATCGTTTAATACCACTGTTTTTTTAGTGCGGGCCACATAATTGACGATCGCTACTGGCAGATTGTTTTCTACAGGTATCGACTCTAACAAGCTGCTACAACCTCTTTCTAGAGAACAAGATGCCTCGACGAAGAAGCGATCGCCTCGGGGTAAAACTAAAAACCCGCTTCGCGCCCCCGCATTTTCCATCGCTAAATTTATTAACTTTTCTAATAACTTCTCTAACACTATTTCACCCGCCAGCAATTCTGAAGCTTTCATTAAAGTATTGATATCCAAAATCGCAGAATTGCGGCTGCTAGTTATAGTATTTGCCGTTCTTTCTGGAGAAAGAGTTTGGAGAGAAAAATTTGTTCCTGGAACTGCTTTTAGCACCTTCGAGTATTTTTGTTCTAAATCTTTTACCTTTCGTTGTGCCCCCCATAGTTGATAGTAGTAGGAAGCTTCTTCAACGTAAACTCTGGTAATTTTTTGCTGGCCTCGGCTTAGATAAAATTTCGCTCCCAGTTCGTTGCCGAGAGCTACATTTTGATTAAATTCGCTCTTTTTAGCGGCGGCAATAGCGCGATCGTACAACTCCATCGCCTGCCAATCTTCTCCAGAAAGGCGAGCTATTTCTGCGGATATTAACAAATACGCATCCAAGAAATTATCCGCACAGGTTTCCGACCAAATTTTGATTTGTTTTTGGTTATCTAATAGTTGCTGCCAATACTGTTTTTTTTCTGTTTCGGAAACCTCTGGATAGAGACCTGCAAAAATTAGAGATTGATAAATTTTATGTTCCGGCCAAGGCAGCAAACCTTGAGTGCCTACATAAATAATTAATTTTTCTGCTATGCGAGAACATTTTAGGGCTTCTTCGAGGCGATCGCCTAAATAACAAACCTGCATTTTCAGAATATTATAAATGCATACCACCTGATAATTTTTATGCCCGTTGCACTTCTCGATATATTCTGCTTCGCCCTTCATTTCCTCGCTGCGAAAATCCAACCAACTATCCGTTCTTCCAGTTAAGTTCCAGACCAGCATTTGCCCCCCCTGCAAAAGGTCGATCGCCCATTGATTTTTCCGACCTTTACTAAATGCCAAATAATCGGTTATTTCCCCTAGCATTTTCTCCAAGTTCACCCCTTGATAAAAGCGGCAATACATATTATGTCCGAAGGCGTAGGCGGCATATTGCAAATTACC
>CALKCV010000455.1 GCA_938083405.1 uncultured Microcoleaceae cyanobacterium
CCCACTAGAAATGGCGCTATCGAGCAAGTTTTGGATATCTGGACGGGATAAGATTTGATAAGCTTTGCGTTCGGCCTTGCGCCGTTCTAAAGCTTCTGTCAGACTCATTACATCCTTATGGACATCTTCAAAGGATAATAACTCAGCGTCGGGCTCGGGAACTTGTTTAGTCATAGTTTATTTGCCGTATTTTTCTGCTAGAGTTTCGATTAATTTGTCGCCATAGTATGTGCCTTGTTGTTGACACGTTTTGAGCAGTTGCCTTATTTCATCTTTGGTTAAAATTCCGTCGAGTCCAGCACGCCCAAGAACACCAGGAAATCCAGTAATTTTTAATCCCAGTTCGCCAGCAACTTGACGCGCTGCTTTCTCATCTAAAAGAATCATTTCAATATTTAGCTCCGTGCGATTCTGCATCAAAGCGATCGCTTCTGCTTCGGCAAGGTCATCGTGCCAGTCTGAATTGGCAGATTTGTGCAGTCGAGCAATGCGCTTTGCCACTGTTTCTGCCTGTTTTTTTTCTAGATAGTTCAAATCTTCAACCACCAGAAATCCCTCAGCAATGAGTCGCTCGACTTCATCTATCCACCCATGAGCATCCAGTTCGTCTAGCTCAGACGCGGTAATGTAAATTAACGAAAAGTATCGCTTTAGCAAATTCGTCCTGCCGCATTGAAATGCTGAAACCAGGGGCCCGGTATTGGATGCTGCTATTATTTTATCGAGTTCGGCGGTTTCAGTCATCTTTATTGCCACGCTAAGGGACATCCAAACAAATAATTCCACTGTAGGTCGGGCCGAAGTGGAACGAAACCCAACAATACTATTTTATTGTTGGGAGATTTTAATTTTTGGAAACCCCTAATACTTCATTATTAATAGACTTCGTTTCAATTGTAAAAATAAAATATTTTTGTTCTTCGGTACAAAATATGCGCGCATTATTACTTTAGGGAACGCTTAACGGGTCGAGGGAACGGGTAGAAGGATTTTTTCATTCCTTAAGAGACGCTTATAATTATTTAAAAAACATTTTTGAATAATGATAAGCATCCCGATTGAGTTGCATCGTTAAGCGTTCCCGCTCTTCGGTACTTAGTTTTAGCAAACCAAGTACCGAAGAGCCTTTTTTTTTAATATCTTACTCATTATTCATTACCTACAACTACAACAAAGTTTAATGGTTAATCGTTAATTACCTCAACTCGCCACCGATGCAGCAGAGCGATCGCGACTGCGCAAATTAGGCTTGGCCAGGGCAAGTCAATTTAGTTGGGAAAAAACAGGCAATGCCACTGCTGAAATAATCGAAACTTATCTGTAAAATTCAAGCATTTAACTTAAGGGCGATCGCCCCTGAAGTAGGTTTTCTAGGTCTCTCGCCAATTTTCTGTCTGTAAACCAACAACGCGATCGAATTCTCGTTGGTTTGCTGTAATCATCAGCAAGTGATGTTGAAGTGCCGTCGCTGCAATTAAGACATCGTAAGCCCCAATTGGCTGCCCCTGAGATTTTAATGTGGCCCGAATCTCAGCCGCTTGTTGAGCTTCTGCGGCGGTGAAAGGGAGAATTGTCACAGAGGACAGAAAACTGACAATCGTCGGTCGGAGTTTCAGGGCCCGTTGTGGATTGAGGACTAAGCCATAGTCTAACTCCATAACTGTAATCGCAGAGACGGCGATACTGGCAGGAGGCGTTTCTTTCACTCTGGCTTTAGGAGTCGCGCAGCAATAACTTACCTGTTCTTGCTTTGGTGGCTCTAAGGCCCCGCCCTCTAGATGGGGAAACTTGTTTTTGCGCGACTCCTTAGTTCCAGACTCGCCCTTAATAAAGTCACTGATGACACAGGTATCTAGTAAGTATTGCATCAAAATAACTCCTGTTCGCCAGGTGGAAGCAGTTCGTCGCGATAGGACTCGAAAGCTGGAAAGTCTGGAATTCCTTCATAAGACAAGATGACCTCCGACCATTGGTTCGCTTCCATCTTTGATGTTTGAATCTCGCGGCGTAAAGCTTGCAGAATCAAGGTTGGCAAAGGAATATTGGATTGGGTCGCTTGATGAATTAGGTCTTGTTCGAGGTCTGGGGGTAGGTCTATCGTAATTTGCATCGGTTATTTTCCGGCCCGGGGCGTGGATACTGGTATTATTTTATCGAATTTGGCAGCCCCTCGATTTAGCAGGGAAAAAACAGGCAAGACCACTGCTGAAATAATCCAAACTTATCTGTAAAATCCAATTACACAAAATCCAGAACTATAGGAGTGAAAATAAATTATGGTAGCCGCACCTTCCCAAAGACCTGCCCCCAGCAAACGGGCAGAAACCGCTTTTGCCTGGAACAACAACCTCCCCAACTCCCCCCTCTTCGGTACCGACGGCATTCGCAGCAAGGTCGGAGACTTGCTAACTGCCCCCTTAGCCCTGCAAATAGGTTTTTGGGCGGGACAGGTTTTGCGCCGCCACCAACCAAACCCCGGCCCGGTAATTATGGGGCAAGATACCAGAAACTCGGGGAATATGTTGGCAATGGCCTTATCCGCAGGTTTGACGGCGGCCGGTTTGGAAGTCTGGCATCTAGGCATCTGCCCCACTCCCTGCGTCGCCCATCTCGCCAGCATTTCTGGGGCCGCAGGTGGAGTGATGATTTCTGCCAGTCACAACCCCCCAGAAGACAACGGCATCAAATTTTTCGGCCCCAACGGCAGCAAGCTTTCTTCCACTTTGCAGAAAGAAATAGAAGCCGGCATTCGGGGAAATGCTAATTTTGCAGCAGTTCATAGCGCCTGGGGGCAGCATTACTACCAGCCGGAGTTGGTCAAAAAATATGTCGAGTCTCTCTCTTTGCCCCTGGTGCCCGGTTATTTGCAAGGGATGAAAATAGTCCTCGACTTAGCCTGGGGGGCAGCCGTTAGCGTGGGGCCGGAGGTTTTTCGGGAGATGGGGGCCGAGGTGATTTGTCTCCACGATAGGCCCGAGGGCGATCGCATCAACGTCAACTGCGGTTCGACTCATCTGGGTTTCCTCGCCGCCGCAGTTAAAGAACACCAGGCAGACTTGGGGTTTGCCTTCGATGGGGATGCCGACCGCGCCCTGGCAGTTGACAGTCGAGGTCGCGAGGTCAACGGCGACTATATCCTTTATTTATGGGGTAAAAGCTTAAGCGAAGCCGGACTCTTGCCGGGAAATCTAATCGTGACAACGGTTATGGCAAATCTGGGGTTTGAAAAAGCCTGGCATGAGTTAGGCGGCCAGATGATGCGGACTGCCGTGGGCGATCGCCACGTTTGCGCCGAAATGCAGCGAACTGGTTCGATGTTAGGAGGGGAACAGTCGGGTCATATCTTGTGCCCCCACTATGGAATTAGCGGGGATGGTTTGAGTACCGCTTTGCATTTGGCCGCTTTGGTCAAGCGATCGGGGAGTTCTTTGGCAGAATTAATAGATGAGAGTTTCGAGCTCTATCCCCAACTGTTGAAAAACGTCCGAGTGGAGGATCGGGAACTGAGGTTAAATTGGAAGAAGTGCCAGCCGTTGGTAGAGGCGATCGAACGGGCAGAGGCAGCTATGGCAGGGCAGGGGCGGGTTTTGGTCCGCGCTTCTGGCACCGAACCGGTCATTCGAGTTATGGTAGAAGCAGTAAGTGCCGAATTAGCAAAGCGTTGGGCCGATAATTTGGTTTTAGCAGTTCGGCAATATTTAACCGTTTAATTCTTTTCAGACTGCCGTGCCACTAAAAGCGAAGTTAAAAAAAGCCAAGGACAAAAAAAAGAATAAGAAGGGCAAGGCGAAAAAGCCAACTCTGAGTAAAAAAGAGTTGGCTGCCAGAAAGAAGGAAAGAGCCAAAATGATGAGCGAAGCTATTGGCGCCCTTGCCACTTATGGCGGTATTGGGGCCGTAGTTGGTGCAGTCTTATTTTTCGTGGCGGGTCCTAAATTGGCGATCGCTGGCGGTGGCGGCATCGCAGTCCTCTCCCTTTCCTACAAATATCCCATGATGGGGCTGTGGGCATTTCTGATCTATCTGCCCTTTGCCGGCACCATAACTTACTGGATAGGCGGTGGAAATGCCATATTTCAGCTTGCCAAAGATGGTTTTTATATTCCCGCATTAATAGCATTAGCCCTAGAACTTAAAAAGAAAAAAAAGCCATTTCTAGTCGAGCCCAAGTTAAAAAACCCCCTCTATATTCTTCTTGGTTTCTGTTTGGTGATGCTGCTATTAGTGAACGGAGTCCAGCAGCTAAATCCTCCTTATCCTGGCGACAAACCAATCCCCATGGGAATTTTAGGACTGAAGGTATTTGTGGGATATATTCCTTTAATGACCTGCGCTTACTATCAAGTTAAGGACAAGAAAAATTTATTATTCTTTACCCGTATGATGCTCGTTCTTGCCATAATTTGTTGTCTGCTGGGCATGGTTCAATACCAATTTCTTACCTCCGGCAGGTGCAAAGGCACAGATCATTTAGTTGGAGAGGATCTGTTTAAAGCAACCTTAGAATATAAGTGTTTCGTGGGAGGTTCTTTAGTATTTAGCCCCTCCCAAGGTATGATTCGTTTGCCCGGTACTTTTGTCGCCCCCTGGCAGTGGGCTTGGTTTTTAATTGGCAATGCTTTCTTTACCTTTGCCACTGCCTTCAGCGATCCTTCTCCACTGTGGCGAATGGGTGGTTTGGCGGGTATGGGATTAGTATTTATTAATGCAGTTATCTCCGGTCAAAGAATTGCTTTAGCTCTAGTACCTACGGTTACAATTATTCTATTAGTATTGACCGGTCAGGTTGCTAACCTCAAAAGGTTTATTCCCATCGCCGGCGGACTGGGGGTGCTTTTATTAGTGGTTTCTGCATCTAATCCGGCGATCGTTCAAGAACGGATAGATAGTTTTGTCGGTCGCTGGAACGCTTCTCCACCAACAGCTTTTATTGCTCAACAATTCGAGCATACTTCTGGAGATACCCAAGGAATTCTAGGTAACGGTCTCGGACGCGCTACTAATTCTGCCCGCACTTTCGGTAAAACTTCCCTGGTAGAAACCTATTATCCTAAATTAATTTATGAGATAGGACCGTTGGGAGCGATCCTATTTTTGGGTTTTGTTACTACAATAACATTGACTAGCTTTAAAGCTTATCGTTCGGTTAAAGAAAAGAATTTACGCAGTTTTGGTGCTTCTTTTTGGGTTTTTGTGTTGATTATTAGTTACAATACTTATTATTATCCCCTGGATGTGGACCCAGTCTGCGTTTATTATTGGTATGCCGCTGGTGTTATTTACAGGTTGCCAGAAATTGATAAAGAAGAACGGAAAAAACTTGAAGCTGAAGAAGCTGCTGAGAATTAGGGGGTTTTCGAGATGAAAAAAATGAAAAATAAATTTCTACGGTTTTTGTTTTTCATTGTACTTGGTTTAGTAACGGCAGGTTTTGTAGCGGTAGATTTAGAAACCTGGTTAACGGTGAATTTTGAGGCTGCTAAAATCACGATCTTTGGTTTTCACAATATCATCCCCAATTCCGCACAAAATAATAAGGATGGTTTGGCTTATAAAGAACGAGATTTAGAAACGTTTCTGGAATATTTGGTTAAGGAAAATTACTGGTTTTTAGATACTAACGATCTTTATAACTATTTTTTGACCCATTCCCAGCCCGTACCGAGCGATCGCTTGGGTCAAAAACCAATTATGTTAACCTTTGATGATGGTTATAAAAGCATCGATACTATTCTGTTGCCGATGTTGCAAAGGTTGGAAGAGCGATATAATGAAAAAGTTAAGGTTGTTTTGTTTATTAACCCGGCGGTTATAAATAATACTAAAAAAGCCAATAAATATTTGACTTGTGAAGAGTTAAGGAAAGGGGCGATCGCTAGTTATTATGACATTCAATCCCATAGTTTCAGCCAGCAAAGATTACCAGACCTTAACGATGAAAAGCTAGTAGTAGAATTGGAAAAAGCGCAAACAAGATTGAGACAATGTACGGAAGGCATTAATGGAAATGACGCTGTGGCTTCTCATCTAGCTTATCCTTTTAACGACTCGGATAACCGCGTAGAAACATTCACTTCCCAATACTATCTTTCCGGGTATTTGTACAACGACCAGATTTTCAAACTAGGTTGGCTAGAAAATAATTACCAAGTACCCAGGGTGGCAGTTTATCGAAATAGAAAGCCAGAAAAAATGATAGAGTTTGCCGAAATGGCGGCTAAAATAGCGGCCGAAGAAAGACGGTTTCCGGGAAGTAAAACTTTTCATCTTTTACTAGAGTTTTTTTAGTATTTTAGTTTTAGTTTTCTATAGCAATCTTGAAACCCCCTACTAAGAGGATTGTAGAAATATAAAATGTCCGCCAAAAGTGAAACGAAAAAACAAAGATTCGATTGGATCGACCAAACTAAAGGTTTAGCCATTTTAGGCATTGTGTTATTTCATTTTTTCCAAAACTATCCTAAAGAAATTAATTTGATTTCTATCTTGGATCGAAATGGAGCCAAAGTTGGATATGCTGCCGTAGATATCTTCTTTGTCATGGCGGGTTTTAACGTTAGCTACGTCCTCGCTCGCTTGGCTGAAAAACAAAACTTAAATCCCATTACAACCAATTGGAAATCTTGGTTGCTAAAAAGACTTAATCGAATTTACCCCGCTTACCTATTAGCAGTTGGATGCAGTCTTTTATTGTTGTGTTTGTTTGGAAAATATAAACTCGAATTAAATCTTGATTTTATCTTAACCTGTTTCGGTTTGGCTGGTTATAAATTCCAGGCAATTAATCCCGGTTTTTGGTTTTTTACGGTGATTCTTGAGGCTTATCTGGCGATTCCCCTAATCTTTTATTTCTGCAAAAGTAAACCAGAAAAAATTCTTATTTTAGGAATAGTTGGCGGAGTTTTGACTAAACTAGCTTGCGTAGCTCTTGGTAACAAATCGGACCTTTACTGGTATTTTTTACAAAATGATTTCTTAGGCAGCTATTTTTCTCAGTTATGTTTGGGACTTTATTGGGGAATTATCTTCTATGGTCAAAAGTGTTTTAGGAAAAAAGATTTTGTCGCTGCGACGAGTATTTTTTTAGGAAGTC
Organism: uncultured Microcoleaceae cyanobacterium; assembly: GCA_938083405.1. Classification (GTDB taxonomy): domain Bacteria; phylum Cyanobacteriota; class Cyanobacteriia; order Cyanobacteriales; family Microcoleaceae; genus CALKCV01. The sequence continues at coordinate 7,094 of CALKCV010000455.1, forward strand.
TTGTTGTTTATTTATGCCTGGAATTGATGAAAATAGACATCATCTATATGCTAGGATTTGACATCCTCTTTACTCCGTTCTTTTTTCTGCTTTGTTATTTGATTTTTGAAACCTTAAAAAAATACCAACAGTTAATAGGTTATATTCTGACTTTTTTCTCTTTATTAGGAATCTACTCCTACCAAATATATCTAATCCATCAACCATTGTATTTCGTATTATTTAAACCCTTAACAAAAGCCCTGGATTTCAATCCTTACGTTAAGGTGATTTTGGTAGCGATCGCCACTGCTATCTTACTAACTTTATATGTCTGGGGGTTCGTTCGTCTAGAAAAGTTTTTAAGAACGGCAGCGGCTAAGATCGCTAACGGATTTAGCGAACAAAAAAATTACTGATTATCTGCTGGTTTGTCTGCTTTATTTTCTACCTTTTCCCCGGGCAAATACTCCTCAATACTTATAGCTGCCGAACCTCCTTCTACTAATAAAATTAACATCGATCCCAATTGCAACCAAATAAATAAAGCAGTCGGCAAGACGACAACTGCACCCAGAATATAAGCAATTAAATTACCAACCTTAAAAACCGAAAGCCCTGCTCCCATGCATAGAAAGCTAAAAAAAGTAGTGCCTAAATAAGCAATAATTATCTGAGGTTTTTGGTAGTTAATTTTCCTTTGCGATTGGCGATTTTGGTTCCAGAAGGCTAATTCATATTCCAACATATCTTTGAAAATTAGCCCCCAGATAACGGCAAATACGGTTGTTATTACGATCAGTTTATAAATGGAAGAATCTGCAACAGTGGGATAATACATATTTCAAGCCAAAAATGTTAACAATTGTAAATAATAACATTTCCAGGACGCAGTGGAGGAGCGAAAAACCGGGTTTTCAAATACTTATGGTATAAGCAACGGTAGAATAGTAGGGTGCGCACCGCGCACCAGCAGGACTCACGCGCTCGCGTTGCCCA
>CALKCV010000456.1 GCA_938083405.1 uncultured Microcoleaceae cyanobacterium
TAGAATTAATCGTATTTTGGCCAGCATCTATGCCCCCGCCATTACTGCTAATAGCAATATTTCCCCCCTCGCCACTGGCAACCGTTGAAGAAATATCCCCGCTAATAGCAATATCGCCTTCGGCGGAGAGTTGAATTTCGCCGCCGCCTGCTGAAATTCCCGCAACATTTAAGGCCGTTGTTGCTTGGAAAAACGCCCCGCCACTACCCGCAAAAGCTTGTAAATTTCCCACCGAAAGTCGCAAAGGTTCCGATAAAGAACCTATGGCCCCGCTGCCGTTGGTTTGGAAAATGCCGCTGCCCGCAGTAATTAAAGAAGTGGGAGAAACTCTCGTAATATTGCCGCCGTTGGCATCTATAGTAATTGAACCAGTTGCAGTTAAATTAGCGAGATTTATGCTGCCAATTTCTCCTAAATTTCCCAAACTAATATTTATGTCGCCGCTTCCCGCATTTAAGGTAGTTTCTGCTAATTGATTTACCGAAGCTTCCCCTGGCGATCGGATGTCGCCATTGGCGTTTTCGTTATTAGCAAAAATGCCAATATTTCCGTTACCACTCGCCGTGTTGATGTTGGCATTTATCTCAATACTCCGCCCCGCTTGTACGGAAACGGAACCGGCTGTTTCGATGTTTTCGTTAATAACAATATCGTTATCTGCTTCGAGGATTATTTCGCCGTCTAATTCGCCGATATTGTCTGCTGAAATAGTTAAATTACCGCCTTCGTTTTGGCTAAATGGATCCACCGGAGTTTCTTCCCCAGTAGTTTCTCCCCCAGTTGTAGTTTCTTCCCCAGTAGTTTCTTCTCCAGTAGTTTCTTCTCCAGTAGTTCCTTCTTCAGTAGTTCCTTCTTCAGTAGTTTCTTCTTCAGTAGTTTCTTGAGAAGCTTGCCGATCGCCTTCTTCTCCTATTTCTATATTTTCCGGAGCCAATAAAATAGTACCAGGACGACCGTTAACAGCACTAACATCGACATTGCCACGAAAAACCAGTTGTTCTTTTCCCGATACTTCGACAAACCCGCCGTCGCCAAAATTTGCCCCCCCAATAGCCCTAATATTTCCCTCAAAACGAGTAGTGCCATCGGACCAAACTATTACCATTCCGCCATTACCATTCTCAATAGCACTAGCAGAAATAAACGAATTACGATTAACAAAAGTACGATCTGAATTAGGAATTAAACCATTGCCTTGAAAGTCGCCGCCGATGAAAATATTGCCACCGCCGTTAATACCATCAGCGTTAATATTGGCATCAATAATACCCACGCGATCGCCCAAAACCCTAACATTCCCGCCAACTCCCTCACCCGAAACATCAATCTCTCCAGAAGCGATCGCCGTCCCCCCTTTTTCTGTTACTATTATCCCCGGGGCAGTTAACACAATTTGCCCTTGTTCGTTAACAGCTATCTCAGTCGCATTAACCCCCTCTCCACCTGTCAATAATTCCGGCAAAGATAGAGGTTGAATTTCTGCTTGTTGTCGTAAAAATTCCCCCTCGCCAACCAAAGGCAAAATCTCCAAATTTAATAAATGCCCTTCTTGGGAAATCCTCACAGTATTGCCACCATCAACTGCTGCAATATTAATATTGCCCCCAGCAGTTGCCAGTTGACCCGTGTTAATAATAGTTCCCCCTAAAAGAGTAAGATTTTGGTTCGGCTTTAAACTTAAAGAACCTCCATTGACAATAGCTCCAGCTCGTGGTAAATCGAAATAATAACCGCTAGGATTGCCCACAAGGTTGTTATAATTATTAATACCCCTAGTATCGAACCCAAAATTATTATTATGAAAGCCGATCGCCGTTGCCGTAGTGACTGTAAAATCGGCAGGAATATTAAGCCCGGCATTAGGTCCGAAAATAATCCCCGCAGGGTTCATTAAAAATAAATTAGAATTACCGCCAGTAATCTGAATTAAACCGTTAATTATCGAAGCATCTCCACCCACAACCCTGCCGAGAATGTTTTGTATTTCTGGGGCAGAAATAAAATTAGCAGTCTGAGCGGAATTAAGATTAAAGCGATCGAAACTGTGGAAAAGATTGCTCCCATCTCCACTGCGAGTCCCGCCTTCTATGTCCAGGCGATCGCCTCGAAGGTTGACCGATGTCCCCGTCCCATCCCCCGCCGGAACAATTTGTTGGGCCAATACCGACCAAGGACAGGAGGCCAATCCCAGCAGGGGAACAAAGGCCATCGTCAAAGTTTTCGCTGTAATAGTTTTCATCTTGTTTTAACTATCGACTCTTAAATTGACTGCTAATACTATTTATAAAAAGCGCTTTTAAGGTTTTTAATTATATAACAATTCTATTTGTATCGCGAACCCAAATATTTATTCTTTTAGGCAAATTACCGATGGGATCTGCAACAGACAAGATTTTCATAATTTTGGGCTGCTTTACGATAGATCGCAAATTTATTAAGATTGCTATCGCATCAACTTCTATTGTTGGCTTTCCCAGAAGATCGGGAACGTCTCCTGAAAGCCCAAAAAATCGACTTACTGGCCACTTTCAGAGTTGTTCGACTTTGAATTTTTAGACAGTACCGATCGACGAAGAGGATAATAGAGGGACAAAGTTGGTCCACCCAGGCAAATAAAGATTATTTAACAGCATGACGTTAAAAACTTAACGTCACTTAACAAAAATTTAGTGTCAATTTAAAAAAATTGAGTTAACTTACATAACAAAGGCATTATGGCATAAGCCATGCTGTTGGTTATAATTTGAGATGGCTAAAATAGAAGAAGCGACTTATGCTGTTTAGCCAAAAGAACGAAAAATTTGATAGTCCAGTAAAAAGAAGAGGCATGAAAAACATAGACTTAAGTTATTGTGCTGTAATTAAAGTCGAGTAAAATTAAAAGAAACTGAAGAGGTGTATCTTTGAAAAACAGGGTGGGACAAAATTATTAAAAAAACCGCTACCTATTTTAGCTACTGTCAACATTACGATGGAAGGGTGCAAAAAACTGCAGCCGTGTTTTTTTTGCCCGTTTTTTTTGCCCAACAAAGGCAATCTGTTTGATGTTTTAGTCAAAGGAAGCAGTAAAAATAGGCAAAGCAGACCGACATAGCGATCGCCAAAATTCAAACACATATCCTATTAAATAGGGCGAAAATTAAAGCAGCCTTATAGATTTTTAGTGTCTAATGGTATTTTAGCTAAACTTGCCAAACAAAGCTATTTGACATCGAATACCTTCGCGGTATCCCGAAATCAAGTATAAACACTTAGGAATGACGAGAGCATTTATGCTTAGTAAAAGCCAAACAAACCATTAGTTTGTCAACAACGCTGGCTAAAGTGGCTAAGATGATAAAGGGATGATTTGCCCAAGTTTTCAGTCGGGCAGCCAGAAGGCAAAAAGACCGAAATAATAATAGGATTAATCGCGATCGCACAGTTAGTGCAAAAGCAATACAAAAAAAAGCCTTAATTGTTATAAACGACTAAGGCAACCAACAAATACCCCTTATAAATTGGCAGATTTAACTACAGATTTAATCAGTTTCAACCTGGTTAAACCGTATCTGTACGGGCATAGACAGACAATTTGTCTAATTTAGAGAGCAGATTTTCTCCCTCAGTGGCGGGAAAATGCGATGAAATTAACTCTTGAAGCAAAAAGTATGAGGAATAGGCATGACCGGGACTAATACTATGGAAATCACCATTGAATCACAGCGAGTTTTCAGCAACTCCGTGCGCCAAGCTACAGGCTCGACATCAGGTAGCGAAGTAGATATATTGATGGAAGAATCAGAAAAACAACAAGGCTACGTCGAAATAAAACTCGAACGGAGTACGCCGAAGACCAAATCCGAAAAAGCTCCTACCAAATCTAAGCGAAAGACCAGTAGCAGCGCCGGGAGCAGCAAAAAGCAGTACACGGAAGATTCGATTCGCTTATATTTACAAGAAATAGGTCGAATTCGCCTGCTGAGGGCAGACGAAGAAATCGAACTGGCACGCAAGATAGCAGATTTATTAGAATTAGAGCAAATTCGCGAAGAATTAACATTCCATTTGGATCGCGATCCCCTAGAGTCGGAGTGGGCACAAGCAGTAGGCATGGAATTGCTTGGATTTAAGCGACGCTTGCACGGAGGGCGGCGCGCGAAAGAAAAAATGGTACAGTCAAACTTGCGCCTAGTAGTTTCGATCGCTAAAAAATACATGAATCGAGGACTATCGTTCCAAGACTTGATTCAAGAAGGCAGTTTAGGCTTAATCCGCGCCGCCGAAAAATTCGACCACGAAAAAGGTTATAAATTTAGCACCTACGCCACCTGGTGGATCCGTCAGGCAATCACCCGGGCGATCGCAGATCAATCTCGCACCATCCGCTTACCGGTTCATCTCTACGAAACCATTTCTCGCATCAAGAAAACTACCAAGATTTTGTCCCAAGAAACGGGCCGCAAACCCACAGAAGAAGAAATTGCAACCAAGATGGAAATGACCATCGAGAAATTGCGATTTATAGCAAAATCCGCTCAATTGCCTATTTCCCTCGAAACACCTATTGGCAAAGAAGAAGATTCCCGACTGGGAGATTTTATCGAATCAGATGGAGAAACTCCCGAAGATCGAGTCTCCAAAAACTTATTGCGCGAAGATTTAGAGAGCGTATTAAATAGCCTTAGCCCTCGCGAAAGGGATGTGCTGCGCCTGCGATATGGATTGGACGATGGCCGCATGAAGACCTTGGAAGAAATTGGCCAAATTTTTAACGTGACCAGGGAGCGAATTCGACAAATCGAGGCCAAGGCCCTGCGCAAGTTGCGCCACCCCAACCGCAACAGCATTTTAAAGGAGTATATTCGCTAGGCACTTCCCCATTTTTAGTTCTTTCTTTCGCGACGATAAGGCTGCTGATAAGCGCATTGCTGCTAGCTTACTTACTAGGCAAATTGCTTTTTAGCAGCTATTCTTTTTTCTTTCTTTTTTCTTTCTTTTCTTGACTCCCACGCTTTGCACGCGAGATTCAATTTCATTTCTGGGATAGAACTACTGGTATTATTCATACTCATAACGAGTATTGTCTGAGGAGATACAGTAGGATGCATTGAAAAAAACAAGAAAATTGGTATAATTTAACATCTGGGAAAAAAAACGGCCTTTGTGACCTCGATCGCACGGGGACAGTAGAGGTGCAATATAGAAAAAAGAGTAAGAGTGCGGTAAAAATCCCAGCCAGGAAAATCCCAGCCAGGAACAAGGTAGGAATAAGTAAACTATAATGGTATATACACAAAGCTATTCTAAACCATCTATATTAGAACAAGCCCGTGCGGGTAATTTTCAGGCGATAGGCTACTGGATAAACAGGGAACTAACGCCTCAAGGGATTCATGCCCGCGTCCAACAAGGGAGATCGGGATACCTGCAAATCTTGGTAGAATTCCAACAAGAACCGCCAGCCGATCGCCTAATAAAATTTATCTGCCATCAACTTGTGAGGCTAAACAACCCTACACTTAGGTGCGTGAGAATAATAGCTAGGTTTGTGGGTTCGCCAGAGATTCTTTGGCAGCGAAGCGTGCGCCTGGTGGCACCAAGGAAAAAGCAGACAAACAGAACGGCAAGAAACGGGCGATGGGGAATAGACACCGGCATCGACGATCTTAATTTTCAGGCAGTTCGCTCTCTACTACTGATGGGTTCTGCACTGGCTGCTTTCATCTTAGGCTGTTGGGTGAGCTATCACGAAGTCCTCGTCAGACGAGGGGCTTCCTCCGCACAGACCGTTCAGGCAGCTTTAGAAAAAGTAGAAGTCGTCCATCACAAGCAAGTCATCAACCCAGCAGACCCGACTATTACTTTAATGTTTGCAGGAGATGTTAACTTATCCGATTCCTTTACAGAAGTAGTAGGCCAGAATTATTCCCAAGTTTTTGCCAATATGAATGAATACCGAGAAGCAGATTTGGCAATGGTAAACCTGGAAAATGCCTTTACTAGCTCCCCAAAAGTAGATTCGGGCAAGCAATTGAAGCACAAAGCAGATCCAGAGTACGTAAAAGTTTTGACTGAGGGCGGAGTAGATTTAGTCAATCTGGCCAACGATAGCATTATGGACTACGAGGAACCAGGACTGGTGGACACTATAGAAACTCTACGATTAGCAGGCATTCACCATGTGGGTGCAGGCCAAGATCTAAAAGAGGCGCGACGGCCTCAAATTATAGAAGTAAAGGGCAAACTTATTGCCTACCTGGGATATTACGATGCCGATATTCGCGCGGCCAAAGAAGGAGAAGCGGGTATTAACGCCCGTCATAACGATCGCATAGCAGCCGATATTGCAGTCCTCCGAGATAAGGTAGATTGGATTGTGGTTAACTATCATTGGGGCGTGGAACTCTCGGATTATCCAGGAGATTGGCAGATCGATTTAGCTCGCTTAACCATCGATAAAGGAGCCGATTTAGTAGTGGGACATCATCCGAGAGTCTTGCAGGGAGCCGAAATTTATAAGGGACGGCCCATTATCTACTCTCTGGGTAATTTTATTTTTGGAGGCAATTCTGCCAGCGATTACGAAAGTGCGGTCTTGAGGGTGTCTCTAAAACAAGAGAAGATGAAAGTTGAGTTGCTGCCTGTGGTGGTGAAAGATTATCAACCCCAGGTGGTAGGAGGAGAAAAAGGGGAGGAAATTCTCCGGCATATCGGGCGTCTTTCTAGCATTTTCGAGCAACCGATGGGCTCTCCTATGGTACTAGAACTAGAGCGATCGGCAACCCAAACTAGCCAAAAGCATCAACAGGGAAATGATGCTTTAAACCAACCTAGTTTACCAGACTTGCCTTCTGTTTCTTCTTCTTCTCCAGCACAACAACAAGCGGACGGTATGCTAATGGGTGTGGATGAAGACTATAACCGACCGCAAAACTTGCCAGTTTCTCATACTATAATTGAGTCAGAAAAATCTTCTTTCGGTAGCGAAGAAGGGATTCCTCCTTTATTAAAAAGGGATTCTAGTTCTAGTAGGAACGAAGACGATCCTTTTATTAAGCAGCCTTTTATTAAGGAACCTTTTATTGAAACGCCGAAAATGGAAATACAATCAAAAGTTCCAACCGAATTAAATAATAAAAATGATAAATTAGTGTCTTTTAAGACTTCTAATTTTCAACGAAGCGATAAAGTTATTTATCTACCTAGTTCGCGTTCGCTAACTTAGGTAAATTCAGGGCAATGAAGTTTAAAGAAATCAAAAAATAATGGCCCACACGCTTTAAATCTTCCGATCTGTGCCCAAGGACCGATTTGACCCCTAGCATTAAGCTTCAGAAAGATAAAGATTATAATTTCCCTAATATTTATTTGATTTGGTATCTTTGGTTGAAGTTGAATTCCTAATTGCCCAATTCCTAAAAGAAAACAGTGTTTGCGATCGCCATCCACAACAAACAATACAAAACCTACACCCTCCAAGACAAAACTTCCTCCTCTAGCATAGATGTGGTTCCAGAACGTGGCGGTATTATTACCAATTGGCGCGTTAACGATCGAGAACTACTCTACCTAGATGCCCAGAGATTTGCTAATCCCGAACTAACAGTTAGGGGTGGCATTCCCATTCTTTTTCCTATTTGCGGCAATCTGCCCGATAATAGTTATGACTACAATGGCCAAAACTACCTTCTCAAACAACATGGGTTTGCGCGGGACTTACCCTGGGAAGTTGCAGAGACCCTCACCACAGACAAGGCCTCAATTTCTTTAGTCTTGAACAGCAACGAGGAAACCCTGGCCGTTTACCCCTTTGAGTTTAAACTGATTTTCTCTTACCAAGTCAAAGGCAACGTCTTGGAAATTTGCCAGCGATATATTAATCTAGGTAAGGAAAAGATGCCCTTCTCGACGGGCTTACATCCTTACTTTTTGGCCCTCGATAAGAGCAAGCTGCAGTTTGACATTCCGACAATGCAATATCGGGACCAAAGGACGGGGGCTATAATGGATAATACAGGCTTCTTCGATCCAAACATTGAGGAGATAGATGCGGTCTTCGATAGCGTGACAGGCCTAGCAGCTAGTGCCTACGATGCCAGTAGGGATTTGCGAATTACAGTAAGCTATACGGCAGCCTATTCGACGGTGGTATTTTGGACCCTTAAGGGCAAAGACTACTTTTGTTTGGAACCGTGGACATCTGCGAGAAACTCAATGAATACGGGCGATCTGCTGACTTACTTGGAACCTGGGGCCAGTACCACGACGATCGTCAGACTCATTGCTAATTTTTTATAAAAATTTTTTTTCAAAAAGGGTTGCCAAAAAAAATAAAACCGTGCTAGTATTAATAACTGTGTGGAAAGGCAAAAAACAAATATTTTGTGGGTCGCTAGCTCAATGGTAGAGTACTCGGCTTTTAACCGATTTGTTCCGGGTTCGAGCCCCGGGCGACCCATATAACCACCCATATAACCAACTCAACAACTAAATAACTTCCATAATCCAACCTTTCTCTAAGGAGAGGGGTTGGATTATCGTTATTTATGGCAAAAATCCAAAAATGTTTTTTGAAAAAAAATAGTAAAAAAT
>CALKCV010000457.1 GCA_938083405.1 uncultured Microcoleaceae cyanobacterium
AAGTGGGGATGGGTTCGATCGCTGGGGCTTGGGCGCTATGTTCGACGGCTAATTGGCCTTCTGGTGCGAGGAGTTGCTCTAAGGCGATGGCCTCCAAAACGGGCTGATATAAATCGCCTTTGTAGGGGGGGTCGAAATAAATGCGATCGAATTGCTCTGAGGCCAAAGACTTCAGCCCCTTGAGGGCGTCTCTGCGCAATACCCGAACTTCCTGAGATTCGTTGGCTACCAATTGCCAGTTATGGCGGATAACGGCGCAAGCAGGGCCAGATTTTTCGATGGCGATCGCTTTTGATGCTCCTCGGCACAAGGCTTCGGCACCCATGGAACCGATGCCGGCGCACAAGTCCAGCCAGCGACAATCAGGGATACGACCTTGCCAGATATTAAAGACAGCTTCCCTAACCCTGGCTAGGGTAGGCCGAGTTGCTAATCCTGGCAAGGTTTTTAATTGGCGATTGCCATAAATTCTCATTAATTCTTTTAATTTTTAAGGTTTGTTTTTTGGCAAACGGTTTCCTAGTAAGGGCTTTAGCGGCTTTAAATTAACGGCTATTAAAGCGCTGAAGCGCTTACTACAAACGAGAGCGTTTTTATCCGGCTTTCAAAGCAAAACTCTCATTGGCAACCCAAGCGGCAAAATTGGACAAAATTTGCAGTCCTGTGGAATGGGACTTTTCTGGGTGGAACTGCATGGCTATTAAATTATCCCGGGCCACTGCGGCGGTTACAGTTTGAGTGCCGTGGGGGACGGTGGCGGCGCGAAGAAGAGGATCGGCTGGATCGACATAATAAGAATGAACGAAATACATCCACGGATTTTCGCCAATCTTATTCCAGAGAGGATGCTGGGGTTGGGTTAGTTGTAATTGATTCCAGCCCATGTGAGGAATGGTAAGCCCCGGTTCTGGTTTAAAGCGACGTACCACGCCGCGAAAAATACCGAGTCCTGGTTCGGTACCTTCTTCGCTACTTTCAAACAAAATTTGCAAGCCCAAACAGATACCTAAAAACGGTTTACCAGAGGCAATTATTTGTTTAATTGGTTCTTCTAAATTGCGCGATCGCAGATGTTGCACTGCGGGGTCGAAGGAACCGACTCCGGGCAATACTACGGCATTTGCTCGTTCTAATTCTGCGGGAGAATCTGTGATTTGGGGGATAACGCCAGCCTTTTCTAAACCTTTGCAGACTGAGTGCAAGTTCCCCATATCGTAGTCGATGACGGCGACGGTTAACATGATTTTAGTTGTTTTTGATAAAGTTTAGTCACGACTATTATAGTTGTTCCTATCTGGAACGTCAACTTTTTTGATTTTCAAATAAAAAAAGAATTTAAAAAATGGAATTTTAGGGGGAAAATATTAGCTTTGAAAATTAGCGATTAGCGATTGCGTTGGAGCGATCGCTAATCGCTAATTTTGAAGAAAACCAATAGTTTAGTGCCTGCTTTTTTTGTGGGATCGTTGTTAGTGGTTAGTCGCCTAACTAACAACTAACAACTGACATGCATGTATTAATTTTTGGGTTCTTTTACAAATATGAGATGCTCCCGAACGCTACCGATTAATTAAAATGCTTGAAGCCAAGAAAGCCAGATTATTAAAGTCAGAATAGTTACAAACCAAATTGGTAAAATAAAAGTGAAACTGAGGCGGCAATAATTCCACCAGGTTATCTGGTATCCTCGGCTTTTTATGAGATAAAGCCATAAAAGACCGGACAAGCTACCGATGGGAGCGATCTTAGCACCGACCGCGCAGCCGATAATATTTGCATAGAGAGCTGCTTCTCTAATGGTTGGTTCGGTTATCGGTGCTAATTGAATGGCTAAACTATTGATTAAAGAGGTTGGTAAATTGCTGAAAATAGCTGAAGTCAAACTAGCTACAAAGCCAGTAGCTACAACAGTTAAGGCAATTCCCCATCCTTCTATTTGTGTCAATAAAAATATCATGGGGTCCATCGTTAAACTGTTGTTAATACCGATAACAATGACGTACATTCCCCAGGAAAAAAGGACGATCTGAACAAAAGGATGAAAAAGTAATTCGGAAATTTTAGAGGTTTTTAAAGCAATAGTTTTCCTGGAAAATATTTGAGATAGCGAGGGGAGATTGGGGGGACTTATTGTTGGGGATGTGGAAGAATTATCTTCTGGTTTTGGCAGTTTAATAATAGTAGCTGGAAGGGCTGGTTGGAAACCATTTTTAGTTAAGTCGAATGGTTGGTAGCGAGAGGGGATAGAAGGCCAAAAATAGAAGAGAAGAACGGCGATAGTAGTGGCGATCGCTACTAAACTAACGGGGAACATTACCGAGACATAATTGCTAAAAGAAATGCTGGAGGCGCTAGCAGCAATAGTATTGACTAAATTGCTAATAGTAAAAGGCAGGCTGCTGGTATCGGCAATTAAGCCTATAGCGAAAACAAAGGGAAAACTAGCTGCGGGGCTAAACTTTAATAATACTAATAATTCTAGAACTATGGGTAGGAAAAGCAAGACGGCACCATAGTTGCTAAAAACAGAGGCGATCGCGCTTGTTATTAATAACAAAATCACAAATAGCAAACGACCGTTTCCCAGAGGGAAATAAGCGAGGCGCAAACCAAACCAACGGAAGATGCCGGTTTGCTGCAAAACCCAGCTTATTCCTATTAATCCAACTATAGTAAAAGTGGTATTTGCCAAAACCGCCCAGGCAAAGGCGGAAAAGCTGGCGGGGTTTGCAAGACCGGTTGCTAAAGTTAAAAGAGCTCCTCCCAGGGCAGAAAAACCGATACCTAAATTCCGGGGACGCCAGATGACGAGGGCGAGGGTAGATGCTAAGATGACGATGCTTAAAAATGTTTGCCAAGGCATAATATTGGCGGTTGTTTGCTCGTTAATAAGGACTTTATGTTGAGCTTACCTTAATCTGGACGAGTTGAAAGAAGAACTTCAAGAATATGGAAGAGACGAGGGCGACGACTTGGGAGGGCAGGAAGATTTGGTTCGAGAAGGAAGATTTGGTTCGAGAAGGAATAGAGAATGGGCGATCGCCACCAGCGCAATAAATAAAACTCCCCACCTAAGCAGCCATTTAGGCGTACTGGGGGGAGTTTCATTTACGATCGTGATGAGTTAATGGGAAATTTTGAGATTATATAGAAGCTAAAGTTTGGGTTTTCTTAGAAGGTACCTGGGGGACAGAGAAGTTTTCTCGGTCGCCATCGGAGTAATTCCAGAGAACTTGTGCCAACTCTAAGTATTTCTTTGAAACCTTAGAAACACTAAGAGCGGTATTAATAATTGCTGGCAAACAAGGACTCGGCATTAGGGTAGTCAAAAAAGTAGAAACCATGGACGAGAGCATAATCACCCATAAAAATCCCAATGCAGGCAATACAATAAAATCGGGCGTGAGGAAACGGCGCACCCGCTTCAATATAGTTGGCAGGAAATGCGCTAATGCAGAAATATTTAATTGTGCGGTCATTGTCAATTAAGCAGTTTCGAGGTTTAAAGGCATAACAAATCAGACCGATACTAACCAAGGACACTGAATCGACAATCTGTCTAATTTTTAATTGTTAGAAGGTTGTCTTCAGTCTCTCCTCAATGCCTACGAAGTTAGCTGACGGGCTAGGGCTGATAAATGCCCTTCTCAAAGCTTTTGAGATTTGTGTTTAAAACTTGCTTTTAAAGACAAATCGCAAAAGCTTTTTGTCAGAGATAAGCCCCTATAATTGGTTCCTCCGCTCCAGCAGCACTTGAGTTGTGCTGTTTGCGCTGGATAGTCGCGACTTTTTTTTGCTCTTAGTTTTATCTTAATTGTTTATTTCTAGTTTGTCAAGAGTTTTTCGGGAAAATTTGAAAGTTTTTGCTAGTAATAAAAATCATCCTACCGTTCGGGATGCTATAAGGGCTCCATCCCAAACGAGCTAGCCTTGAATTTGAAAAGAGTCCAGGTGTTGCAACTCGAAGGGTTATGGTGCGACGCATCTAAAGCGATTATAGCATAACATCCTGGTTAATAACCCCTTTTTTCTGTTTTCTAGTAACGGGGGAGCGCCGAAAGACTAAAGCAGGGTTAGAGCTTATAACTTTGGTATTAGTTGTTGGTTGTTAGTTGTTAGTTGTTGGTTGTTAGTTGTTAGTTGATTTATTTTTTTTGATGCTAATTATTTGTGTCGATCTTTCCAGGCTTGTTTGTCCAATTTATGCTAATGTGATGCTCCTCACAGCTAAAGCTGCCAGTTGTCACAACAAATGAGGATTTAGATCGGGTCAAGCTGTTATCTCGATCGCCTAATTGACTTTTGGCGATCGCTGCCAAAAACAAAAAAATACTCGATACTAATAATTAGCATCGAGTTATCGAGTTAAGGACTATTAACTATGGAACCTCCTGTTTACCTACTTCCATCCGGTCTTGGGGAGCTATTCGCGAAAGTGAATACTACTGGGGAGATTACCCTTGCCGATCGCTATGGACTCATGGCAGCTATCTTAGATGAATCGCTCTCCCTAGAGGAACAATTTACCATTAATAGAATGCTGCGGTCAGTGTGTCGCGGCAAAATCAAAGTTGTCAATAAAATCTCGGCGGTGGGTTGGAATTACTAAAAACACATATTAACAACCCTTTTTTGTGCCGTCGGGCAAGATGGCATCGCATAAATCTGCTCGTTCTAATTTCGCTTGACTTAGATTTGCATTTGACAAATTAGCGCCATTTAATCGAGCTTCTTCGAGGTAAGCGCTATACAAATCTGCCCAAGACAAATCGGCATCTATTAAATTAGCTTCCCTGAGAGTTGTACCGTGCAAAATAGCACCGCTGAGATTGGCTCCAGAGAGGTTCGCTTCGATCATATTTGCGCCGCTAAGAAGAGCTCCTCTTAAATTAGCACCGGCTAAATTTGCTTTTTCTAAATTTGCTCCCACGAGGTCAACTTCGCTCAAATCTTCGCCGCTTAAATCTGCTTCTCTTAAGTCGCACATTTGACATTGATAAGTATTTAATAATCGTTCGACATTTTCGAGTCTTTTTTGTTGTTTTGAAGATGATTTGGCTAATACTGGCATTGATAAACAAAAAATTGTTAATACAATAATTGCCCAGTTAACGCTTAGTTTTAACTGGGTTAGTTTTTGGTGATTATTGATTTTTGTCTGCATCATTTTTCGGGCAAATAAGTTC
>CALKCV010000458.1 GCA_938083405.1 uncultured Microcoleaceae cyanobacterium
TTAACAATTATCGCGTTCTCCATTTTGAAAAATAGCAATTCTAGGCAAAAAATGGCGCGGACCAGAAACCGGGTTTTTTGAAAAAAACCCGGTTTCTCAGATATCGTGACGATCGACGGATTGCTACGCTACTAAAAATAAAATTGCTCTAACACCAAATCAGATCGAGTCGCAAGGGGCGAATTATTCAATTATTAATTATTAATTATTAAGTGTTAATTGTTAATTGATATCAAACCTTTAAAGAATATCTCCCAGTCCCAGAAATCCCCGCCAAAATAGCAGCCAAGATTAACATCCCAAACCCTACCAAACCATAAGCGTTGCCGATACCAATTTGTGCGGCTATGGGCCCCGTGAAAATCGGAGAACAAAACTGTCCTAAAAACATACAAGTTGTCAAACCGCCCAACGCTTTTCCTCTCATAGCAATAGGAGTTTTAGCATTGAGCCAAACGTTCAGATTTGGCATCAATAAACCCAACCCCATGCCGCTAAGAATTAAGCCTAAAATCACTATGGGATAACTGGTAGCTAAAGAAATAATTCCATAACCAAAACCCATGAGCAAGTAGAGTAAAACTACAACCCCCATAAAACTGAGTTTTGATTTAATAAAGCCGTAATTCATAGAAATAATGGCGCTCGAAAGGGTAGAACAGGCGATCGCTATTCCAGTTTGAGAGTTACTCACATCATAGTTTTCGATTAAATAAAAAGGCAATTGCACCGGCACCATATAAAAACATACTGCCGTTAAAAACATGATGGCGTAGATAAAAACTAGCCGAATTTTCTGGTAGCGATCGCCTCCTAACTTCCCCCCCATGGACGCAATCTTTTCGCCTACTTTTTTCCCAGTTTTATCCAGAGCAACCCTCGCCCTATTAGGCTCGGTTAAAACCAAAATAACCAAAGGCAAAATTGCCAAAGCGCTCAAATAAATCAAAAAAGGAAACCGCCAGCTAATATCTGCCAAAAACCCGCCTAATACCAGAAAAACCACGCCGCCAAAACCCATAAAAGCCGCTTGAATTCCCATTACTCGATTGCGTTTTTCCCCTTGATAATAATCCGCAATTAGAGTAACAGAAGCAGTCATAATTCCAGCCACCGACAGCCCCAAAATAGCGCGACCGATTAATAAACCAATTAAAGAATTGAGAACAAAACCAGAACCCCCAGCAAGACCGTAAAGAGCCACCGAAGCAGCCAACAATTTTTTGCGACCGAAGCGATCGATAATTATCCCCACAAACGGACCGGCCATAGCAGTAAACAACCCGGGTAAAGTTAACATCAACTTCACTAAAAATTCGCCACTGGGAGCATCTTTAAAAAACTCCTGAATTTGTGGCAAAGCCGGAGCAATTGTCGCCCCCGCCATTACAGTCATAGTGCTGGTAAGCAGTAAAGTTATCAGTTTTAACACGACGGGCTCCTTGAATATAAAAGGTGCGCTTTGGACGCACCTTACTAATAAAGTTTGACAAACGATGCGCCACTGGCTAATCCTCGGCAGAAGATGACGACTCCTTCAAGCGCCAACCGGGTTTGACCGTCTGGCGGGAACGAGCGATAACTAAACTGTCGTCCGGCACGTCTTCGGTGACGATCGAACCAGCCGCCACGTTCACATCTTCTCCCAAAGTCACCGGCGCGACCAGAACGCTATTAGAACCAGTTTTAGAGCGCGAGCCTCTTTTAGTGGGATGTTTGTTCGTCCCATCGTAATTAGCCGTAATCGTACCGGCGCCGATATTGACCTTTTCTCCGAGAGTAGCGTCCCCGAGATAAGACAAATGGGCGGCAGCGGCGCGATCGCCCATCTTCGTATTTTTCAACTCCACAAAATTACCAACCCGGCAATTAGCCCCCACCTCAGCATGACCGCGCAAATGAGCGTAAGGCCCTATACTGCTACCGTCCGCCACAGCGCTATCGGAAACCACAGAATAAAGCACCTTCACATCCTTACCGATGTGACTGTTTTCGATAGAAGTTCCAGGGCCGATGCGACTGCCAGAACCGATAAAAGTATTGCCGCGCAGATGAGTTTGAGGCTCGATAACAGCATCCGGCTCCAGAACTACGCGATCGTCTATAGTGGTACTGTCGGGATCTATCATCGTCACTCCCGCCGCCATCCACTTATCCTTAACTCGGACCTGCAAAATTTCGTAAGCTTGAGCGAGATGTTTGCGGTTATTAACGCCAATAATTTCTTGAAAATCATCCACATCCACCGCCATCACCGGCTTAAGGTATTTCACCGTGTCCGTCAAGTAATATTCCTGTTGGTCGTTATCGGCCTTTAGTTCTGGCAAAATCTTGGCCAAGGCAGGCCAATTAAAACAATAAACCCCCGCATTAATCCGGTGATTTTGCCTTTGGGCCTTCGTACAATCTCGGTGTTCGACAATTTGTTTGACGACATTATGGCTATTGCAAAACACCCTGCCGTATCCCTGGGGGTTGGGGAGATGGGCAGTCAGAATAGTGGCCTCGTTCTGATTTTGTTTGTGAAGCTCCATTAACTGCTCCAAAGTTTCTGGCCGCAACAAGGGGACATCCCCGTTTAAGACCAACAAATCCCCCGTAAACCCCTCTAAATGGGGCAATAATTGCTGGATGGCATGACCAGTCCCCAATTGTTGCTTTTGTTCGACAAATTCTAGAGTAGGCTCTGCTTTATCTACTTCTGCCAAGGTTTCTTTAACTAAGTCCCCTCGATAACCAACAATTACCAGCCGCCGAAGGGGCTTTAACGAGAGAGAACTCTCCAATACACGTTCGACCAGAGAGGCAGAACCCAACTCGTGCAAAACTTTAGGCAAGTCGGACTTCATTCTAGTACCCCGTCCTGCCGCTAAAATTGCTACTGCTACCATGATGCCTGCTATGAGCTTTTACTAATGAAGCGATCGCAAAGATAAAGAGCGATCTAACTTCACACTACCCTAAAGAGGGCAGCCACAACGCAGGTCCGCAAGCTCTAAGTAGGTAGGCAAAAATATTTACATAAAATTATTTCTGATTCCCCCGTAGAACAGG
>CALKCV010000459.1 GCA_938083405.1 uncultured Microcoleaceae cyanobacterium
ATTTTTAGATAAGTTTTGCGACTTCTAAACCATCTATCTATCCACCAAGCTAGGGCTAAAATTGCAAAGACGTAGCTTGCCATATAATGATATAAAAAGATACAGCGACTTACTTTTGCCCAAGGTAAAAGATTAGCCATCCAATTAAGGACTAAATAAAGCCATAACCACATTTCTGGGTTTGGTGGTAATTGCGGCGATCGCTCCTTACGATCGCCTTTTTTTGGGGATAGTTCGTATTTTAGCCACATCCAGAGTCTAGCTATTAAAATTAATAATAATAAAAAAATAGCTAGGGTCGATAGCCACCAAAGCACGGGATTTCCCATGGCATGAATATCGAAAATGACGCGATCGCTGCCCGCAGCTATGACTGGTAAAGAGGCATCTGGTTCTTCTAGTTTGGCGGTGTTTTTGTAGAAATAAACTACAGGTCTAACCATCAAAAGCCAACCGTACCATTGGGAACAATAAGGGTGAACGTCGGTTCCATCTTCGATACTTTGATGGTATCCCATTATTTGCTTTTGCATTTCTAAAAAGTCAAATTCTGGATTCAAGATTAGGTGAGGTATCCAAATCAAACTGTAGCATAATACTGGTAGGAAAGCTAAAGTAAGTAATATTCTTGCCAGTCCCAATAGGGGTAACTTTGATAGAGGCGATCGCCATCTAACCCTCGCTACTCTTGCTGGATGTGGAAATTGTCTATCTTGTTTGAAAAATATTACGATGTCGATAATTACAGCGACAATAAATACTAAAAATAATCCCAAAACAAAACCCAATCCGTTCCATTTAATCGCTGCGGAAAATCCGCATAAAATTCCCGAACCAGTCAACCAAATCCATCTTTTATTTTTTCTAGCTTTCAGAGCTAAAAATAAGCATAAATGACCTAATAAACCGAAAATTACTAAATAAATATTATTAAGAGCGTAGCGAGATTCTACCAGGAACAAACCATCGGCTGCTATTAATAAAGAAGAAATCAAAGCATAACTAGAACGGCGGGTTAATTGATAGGCGATCGCTCCCACAACTACGGGAATAAAGGAACCCGTTAAAGCATTTAACCAACGATAAGTCCAGGGGGCGAGATCGGAACCGGTTAAATTATTAGTAATTTCTTGTCCCACGGGAAGATGAGAACCGATCCAAATGCCGATGGCGATTAAATATTGACTCAAGGGCGGATGAGCGTTAAAAAATTCCGTTTGCGTTAAGTAATTGTTAGCAAATTTCGCATAATAAACCTCGTCAAATACGAGGGTATTAAATCTGCCTAATTGCCA
The DNA here is from genome assembly GCA_938083405.1 of uncultured Microcoleaceae cyanobacterium. Taxonomy (GTDB): domain Bacteria; phylum Cyanobacteriota; class Cyanobacteriia; order Cyanobacteriales; family Microcoleaceae; genus CALKCV01. The sequence goes on from CALKCV010000459.1 coordinate 1,296, forward strand.
GAAGCGCAAAGCTGCCGAAACTAAAAAAATCGCGGTCATTCCCCAAGTAAGCGATAAAATAGGCTTTTGGGAATTGTTTTGAGATAAATTCATTGTTTTAAATAAGTAGTGAATCGCAATTATAGCAATCCGTTAGTCATCGTGACAGTTTAGAAACCCGGTTTCTTTGAGAAACCGGGTTTCTGGGCCCCGAACAATTGTTATAATTCGTAGTAATCGCTTTAGCGATTTTAAATAACTCTTCTTGAAATCGCTAAAGCGATTACTACTAACGTTTGCTAAAATCAAGACATTATCGGACTGCCGTGGTGGTGAATTAAATACCAATTTCCTCCCATGCGCTCAAAAATATTAGTTGCCATAGACTGGGCTTTCATTTTCCTTCCTTTATTTACTTGTAAAACTTTTTCTGTTAAAAGAACGCAAGCAAGATCGCCGCTAATTTCTGTACTAATAATCTCCGTATCGATCTCCATATAAGCCGTGTTTTTAAAAATCGTCTCCCAGGATTTACTAATCTTATCGGAACCTCGCAAGACCGATCGCCCGGGGTGAATGCAGGCAGTATTAATGCCTTGGGACCAGAGGGCGGTCATGGTGTCGATGTCCTTTTTCTCGAAAGCTCGATAAAAAGCCTCGTTGGCGGCTAAAACTGCTTTTTCTTCCTCAGTCATGGTATGTTAGATTAAAGTCAATTGAGTTTAATTTACACCAAATCTGCCATGCAGACAACTGAAGGACAATCGCCAAATTTACTGAAAAAAATGTTATATCTGATTATTGCGGTGTTAGTAGTAGTGGCGCTGGGGTTGGGAGTTTTAATAGCTAGCAACACCAGCATATTCGCCGGTTCGAGACCGGATAACCTGGGGATCCAAGCGGGAAGACTGGCATCTTGTCCCAGCAGTCCCAATTGCGTTAGCAGTTACAGCGAAGATGCCGAACATGGTATCGCGCCTCTGACTTATGATTCTTCTGCGGAAGAGGCGATCGCCAATCTCAAAACAATTATCAATTCTGAGGATAGCGCTAAGGTTGTCGAGGAAAGCGAAAATTATCTATATGCGGAGTTTACTTCCTCGCTGATGGGATTTGTGGACGATGTAGAGTTTTATCTCGACCCAGAAGCAAACGTCATTCAAGTGCGGTCTGCTTCTCGTCTGGGACAGTCAGATTTAGGAGTTAACCGCGAGAGGATAGAAACCATTCGCGGGAAACTCTACGAATATAGTTCGTAGCGATCGCGTGATTCGATTCATATTTATAAATCGCTAAAGCGATTATTGAATCCGTGAGGTACATCCAGAACGATCCTGAACCAGCCCCCCGAGGATGCGGGGGGAGCCAGAGCAAGTCTAAGTCCCCCGGACATTAAAAACTTCTTCCTCTGGCCGGACCCGAAAA
>CALKCV010000460.1 GCA_938083405.1 uncultured Microcoleaceae cyanobacterium
TTAAGGGAGTTGCAATTTAATAAGATACCGGCTGTTGGGTGGAGGTTCGCCGAGCCCAACCTACAAAACTGGTACTTTATTTTTTTTGCAAGTCCCTAACGCTTTTTGTCAGTCGTTAGTTGGAACGTTGTTAGTTGTCCCGATAGACAAAAATATTACCCACAATTTTCGCTGCGTGGCGCTACTACTAGCGCATCCAGATTAAAATAATGGGTAAATTTAGTAGTAGTAGCGCATCTAGGTTGAAAATGTTGGTAAAAATATTAATCCTTTTTGTCACTTGTTAATTGATATTAGTGGTTGGTAGCCCCGAAAAACAAAAATATTACCCACAATTTTAGCTGTGACTCGCTACTACAACAAGCTGCTGCTCGTCCTACTTTTTTTTATTAAAACTCACTGGTAACTCAATTATAAATTCCGTTCCTTTGCCTATTTCTGAATTACAATAAATTCTGCCTCCATGTTTTTCTACTACTATTTGATAGCTAAGAGACAAGCCCAAGCCAGTCCCTTTACCTATCGGTTTTGTCGTATAAAAAGGATCGAAAATTCGAGTTATAACATCTTTTGGTATCCCTGGACCGTTATCGCCAATCCGAATTCTTATCCACTCTCCATCGATAACTTCTGTTGTAATTTTAATAATAAGTCGATCTTTCCCACGATCTGGCGATATTTCAAAAGCATCGATCGCGTTAGCAATAATATTCATAAAAACTTGGTTTAACTGACTGGGCAAACAATCTATTCTTGGAAGTTCGCCATATTCCTTAATAATTTTAATTTCTCCTCCCCTCTTATTTGTAAAGCGACTTTTCAAAATTAGCAAAGTGCTGTCAATACCTTCGCGAATATCAACCTCTTTCTGTGCAGATTCATCCAGACGAGAGAAATTTCTAAGAGATAAAACAATTTTCTTAATTCTATTGGAACCCTCCTCCATAGAATCCAACAACTTCAGAAAATCTTCTTCGATAAAATCAATATCCAATGTCTGCAATGCCTCTTCAATTTCTTCCGCTGGTTCGGGATAGTGTTGGCGATAAAGCCCTAGCAAATCTAGCAAATCCCGAGCGTAATCTTTAGCCGGACTGACGTTACCATAAATAAAGCTAACTGGATTATTAATTTCGTGAGCTACACCGGCTACCAGTTGACCCAAACTAGCCATTTTTTCATTTTGAATCAGTTGCGATTGAGTCTGTTTTAATTCTTTTAATGCTTGTTGTATTCGGTCGTTTTTCTCAGTCAATTCCTTGGTTCTGGCCTCAACTTTATCCTCTAAAGTCCGGTTATAATCTGCCAAATCTTGATAAGATTTTTTCAGTTTACTTGTCATCTGATTAAAGGTTATAGCGAGAACACCGATTTCGTTTTCCGTTAAAACAGGCGCTTTTTTAGTTAAATCTCCCGCACTGACAAAAAGAGTAGTGCGAGCGATCGCCTTAATTGGTTTTGTAATTCTGCGCCCCAATACTAACATCGCCAGCGCCATCAACGCTACGGAAATAAAACCGATCGCCAAAATTCTGACGGCCAGATCCCCGGCAGGAACAAACGCCTCCTCTTGATGTATCTCTGTAATTAAAGCCAAATCCAGATTTTCCAGCCAATTATAAACGCCAATGACGGACTTTCCGCGATAATTGCGATACAATCCTCTACCGTCTGTCGCGCCCATAGCATGAGCGATCGCCTCGCTCTCGATACCGTCTGGAAACTCGTCGCTGCCGAAGCGATCGGCGGATACAAATACGTTCTGGTTAGAAAAACTGCTGCCGAGATTCCCCACCAGGTAAGTTTCCCCCGTTTTCCCCAAACTGCTACCGTTGCGAATAATTTCATCCATTCGGTTGAGGTTCAGATGCACCGCCAGCATTCCAACTCCCTGACCATTTTCGTCTAGCAGGGGCGTGGCGAAAGTAATAGTCGGTTTGCCAGTATCGGGCGATCGATAAAAATTCGAGACCAAAGCGTCCGTTGCTTCTTTAGTCACTTCGCTATATTGAACCAGAGGTTGATATTTACCTCGGTTAGCTTCGTTAGTAGAAAACAAAACTCTGCTACTGCGAGAGAGGATGAAAATTTCTGCCAAACCGGCCTGGCTGCTAGTATATGCAATCAGGGATTTTTCGATCGCTTCGAGCGCCAGATCGTATTGTGCTTCAGATTTGTTGTCGGTCAAAAGTACCTTAGCCTGGGAACTAATTTCTGGGAGATCCGCTAGGGATAAAAGGTTCTGCCGTTGGTCCAGAAACCAGCGGTTTAATTCCTTTTCTTTAAGGGTGGCAGCTACGCTCAAGCGATCGAAAACCGATTGTTTTAGGTATTGTTTGGCTTGACCGAAAGCAGTATAACCGACGATGGATACCGTCGTCAGGGACAGCATCAGAAAAGAACCGACAATCTCAACTAGCAGGCTTTTTTTCCAAAATTTCACAATTCCAATCCCTTTGAGTGACTAAGTTAACCATCTATTAGCTTACTCGGAACTAGGCCAGTCGGCAAATATTTCTTTAATCCGCCCGATCGCCTCGTCTGTTGCCTCTGTCGGCGACAAACCATCGACGATAACCCGACTCATAGCCTTACCCCAGACGTTTTCTTCCGACACCCTGGAATAAGCGGGGTTGAAAGATTGGTAAAAGGGTCGGGTTTTCCCTTCTAGAAACTGCTCCGTCGCCACTGAAATATGAGGATCGCTTTTGTCCTGCCAGAAACTATCTGCCAGCAGTTCCGGCATTACCGGAAACCAGCGGCCTAGGGAACCTTTGACGTAGAAACCGAGACGCTCTGGTTCCACCAGATACGACAGAAAGTCTTTAGCTGCTTCCTGATTTTTAGAAGCAGCAAAGGCGACGATCGTTTTCACGGTTACTAAATATTTTGGCGGTTCGCCGTCGGGCTCGTTGGGTAGCTCTATGGTTGCCATTTTGTTGCGGTAAATATCCTCATCTTCCCTCTGGGAACCTGGAATTGATAAGCTGGGATTGGCTGCAATCAATACCTTGCGGTTGAGAAATGTGACGTTATTATCCGCAGCTAACCATTTAATAGCATCGGGGGGCACATATCCATTTTGATATAAACTGACGTACCACTCCAAGGCAGCGATCGCTTTTTGGCGAATTGCGGGTCTATCTAAGAGCAACTTGCCGCTTCGATGGTTTGACAGGCCAGATGCCTGTCCTACGATCTCGACGTCGTAAGCTTCTAAAATTTGCTCGAAGGTAAAATAGGTGTCCACAGAAGCGACAGACATGGGGAAACCCATAGCGTAAAAATCTTCTCCGTAGCGATCGCGCAAAGCATCCGCCGCCTCCTGCCAAAACTCCCAGAAACCATTCCAATCTTTGGGAATATCTTTCTCGCTAAAACCGACTTCCGCTAACAAATCCCGCCAGTAGTGGAGGTAGTGGGCCTGTTGGTAGATGGGCACTGCGTAGTAGCTGCCTTGCTTAGTGACATTGTTATAGAAGTAAGCTGCTTTAAGAGCGCTATCGCTATAGAGGTCTTTGACCGGTTCGATGACATCGGAGACATCTGCCAAAATACCGTCGGCCGCCCAACTCTCTCCCAGAATTAAGTCTGTTTGGCTGGAGAAAAGAAGATCGGGAGGATTGCCCGCCTCCACGGCACTTTTGGTTTTCCCCAGGATATCCTCTATGCTGTAGAAAGAAAGCTCCACCTCAAGCGCAGGTTCTCCTCGCTCTTCGCGATCGCTCTGCCACCCGGCAATTATCTCCTCTAGGGCTTCATCCTCTTCTGGATAATGACCCCGGCTCCACCAAATTCTCAATGCCCCGCTATCGCTCAGAGATGGTGCCGGTAGGTCTGGATTAGTCCCGGTGCAGGTTGCTAAGACTAGAGTTAAGATAAATAATAGAATCGCTAAAAATTTAGGTCGTCTCATTTGGTTCCTCCTTTTTAACTGTTTTCCCATTCGGCAAATATCTCTTTAATCCGGGCGATCGCCTCATCAACTGCTTCTGCAACGGGGCGATCGTCAACTAGCACCAGTTCGAGGGCATGGCCCCAGACGTTTTCTGCTAGCACTTGAGAGTAAGCGGGATTTAGCGCTGGATACATCGGTCTGGTTGCTCCTTCGCGAAATTGTTTGACCGCTACGGAAATATGCGGATCGCTTTCGTTTTGCCAAAATGGCTGGGCTAACAATTGGGGCATCACTGGAAAATATCGCCCTACGGAACCTTGCAAATACTCTCCGAGATTTTCTGGTTGAATTAAATAAGAGAGAAAATCCTTAGCTGCTTCTGGGTGTTTGGACTCGGCGAAGGTCAGGACTTGTTTTACGGATACCAGGTATTGCGTCGGTTCGCCGTCTGGTTCCCTGGGAAATTCTATAGTTTTCATGCGTTTTTGATAAATATCCGCATCTTGACGCTGGGAGGCCGCAATTGATAAAGTTCCGTTGCTTACCATTAGCAACTTGCGGTTGAGAAATGCGACGTTATTATCGGGAGGACTCCAATTAACGGCATCGGGGGGTATATATCCTTCCCGGTAGAAATCGCTCAACGATGTTATAACGGCCTTCGCTCTTTGACGTACTTGCGGGTCGTCTAGCAGCAAGTTTCCGTTCTCATCGAACAATCTGACATCATAAGCTTCGAGAAAGTATTCTATATCTACAAAAGTATCGTTAGCAGTCGCCGATACGCTCAAACCAAGACCGTAAATCTCGGGATAGCCTTTCTCTCTGGCAACATTTTGAGCTTGCTGCCAAAACTGCCAAAAGGCATCCCACTCGGAGGGGATATCCGAGGAACTAAAACCTATATCTTCTAAAATATCTTCCCAGTAGTGGATGTGGTTAGTCTGCTGTTGAATGGGTACGGCATAGTACGATCGCTTTTTGGCGACGTTATTATAGAGATAGACCGATTCCAGAGCGGTTTTAGTGTAAATATTTTTCATCGGTTGGACCACATCCGAGACATCTGCCAGTTTCCCCTCGCTGGCATAACGCGGACTGAGTGTAAAATCTACAGTTCGGTTGTAAACTATATCTGGAGGGTTGCCCGTTTCCAGACTGCTTTCGGTTCGCAGCACGTTTTCGTTCTCGCTTAGAATAGTAAGTTCGGCTTCCATGCCGCTTTGTTGTTCCCAGTTAGCGACGATTTTTTTTATAGCTTGGTCTTCTCCAGGATAAAACCCTTTTGTCCACCAAATTGTTAGGCTGTTGTTGTCGTCGGTGGAGACCTGGTTTGGTTCCTCGGTGGCAATGCTGCAAGTTACTAAGAGCAAGGTTAATAGGAATAGTATCGCTATTTTGATGTTGCTCTTTAT